>NZ_JANODC010000426.1:0-2335 GCF_031412495.1 Rhizobacter sp.
GCTCGGCCTGCTCGTCTGGGCCGAGATGCCTTCGGCGTACCGCTTCACGCGCACCGCGATCAAGCGGACGATCCGCGATTGGACCGAGGTCATCGCCCGCGACTACAGCCACCCCTGCATCATCGTCTGGGTGCCGTTCAACGAATCGTGGGGCGTGCCCGACCTGAACGCGGTCGGCGAGCAGCGGCACGCGGTGCAGGCCCTCTACCACCTGACCAAGACGCTCGACGCGACGCGCCCGGTGATCGGCAACGATGGCTGGGAGAGCAGCGCCACCGACATCATCGGCATTCACGACTACGACGCCAACACCGAGCACCTGAGAGTGCGCTATGGCCCGGAGATCAAGCCCGACCAGCTGTTCGACCGGCGCCGACCCGGCGGCCGCGTCCTCACGCTCGACGGCTACCCGCACCGCGGCCAGCCGATCATGCTCACCGAGTTCGGCGGCATCAAGTTCGCCGTCGGCAGCGACCGCGACTCGCCGGTGGCCTGGGGCTACTCCGACGCCGACCAGGGGACCGAGTTCGCGCGCCTGTTCGACGTCCTGCTGCAGACCGTGATCCACACCGCGCTCTTCAGCGGCTTCTGCTACACGCAGTTCGCCGATACGTTCCAGGAGTGCAACGGCCTGCTCACCGCCGACCGCCAGCCGAAGATCCCGCTCGAGGAGATCGCCGCGTCGACGAGCAGCACGCGCACGCACATCCCCATCTCCGTGTAGCGGCGGCGGCGCGCGCCAGCCCTTAGAACCAGACCAGCGCGTGATCGCGGCCGAGCCGGTCGGCCAGGCCGCCGAGGAGGAAGCGCCCGGCGGTGCTGCCGACACCGATGGCGGCGACGAGCAGCGCCGCCGATGCGGCCGGCACGCCGTGGTCGGTGGCGTACGGCACCAGGTGCACGAAGGGCACGAAGACGCCGAAGGAGCCGAGCACGCCGGCGGCGTAGAGCAGGATGAACGAGCGCGTTCCGAGTGCGCCCGCGAGGGTCGCGCCCGCGCCGCGCCCGGTGGCGGCCGCGACGGGCGCCGGGTCGCCGTCCGGGCCCAGGCCGCGGCGTCGTGGGTCGGCCTCGATCAGGAGCGCCATCGCAATGCCGATCACGGCGACGAAGCCGCCGAGCACCGCATAGGCGGCACGCCAGCCCCAGGCCTCGATCAGGAGCGTCGCCAGCGGCGGCACCAGCAGCGTGCCGACGCCGATGCCGCTGACGGCGAGCCCCGACGCCAGCCCGCGTCGGCGGACGAACCAGCGCTGCACCGCGGCGATGACCGGCACGTACGACAGGCCGATGCCGATGCCGACCCCGAGCGAGTAGGCGAGATAGACCTCGTTCAGGCTGCGCGCGAGCCCGGCGAGCACGAGCCCCGCCGCGACGAGGGCCATCCCGGCGACGGCCAGCGGCCGCGCGCCCCATCGGTCGGCGAGCGGTCCGCTGGCGACACCGAGGCTGAAGTAGCAGAAGCCGGCGAGCGAGAAGACGAGCGACACCGAGCCGCGCGAAGCGCCGAACTCGGCCTGCAGCGGCTGCAGGAAGGCGCTGAACGAGTAGGCCGCGCCGAAGCCCATGCAGGTGACGGCGAAGGCGCCGGCGACGACCCACCAGCCGCGATACAGGCCAGGAGAGGTCGGCAAGGCGTCGGGCATCGGCCGATTGTCCGATCGCCGCGCTGGCGCTTGTGCGGGGCCCGGCGCGCACCGATGCACGACGGCGAGCCGACGCCGCCGCGAGCCTGTCTCAGGCGCCGGACGCGCGCGCCTCGCGCAGCGGCACGGCGGCGCGCGCACGCCGCTCGGCGAGGAAGCGGACCATCGCGTCCTCGAGTGTCGGCATCAGGCTGGCCCGTTCGCTGCGCAGCACGCCGTAGCGCGGCCGCGCCGCGACCTCGCCGAGCTCGGCGCTCGGGCATGCCCGCAGCGCGGCGGCATCGACCTCAGCCAGCAGCGCCGCCTCGGCCGCGAACTGGGCCCAGCTCACGTCGCCGTGGTTGGCCAGGTGCCAGATCCCTGACTCGCGGTCGACGAGCAGGTCGAGGCAGACGTTGACGAGGTCGGGCACGTAGGTCGGCGAGATGCGCACGTCGTCGGCGGCGCGGAACTCGCGGCCGGCGCCGAGGGCGTCGAGCGCGTGGACGAGGAAGTTGTGGCGGTCCCAGGGACCGAAGAAGGCGCTGGTGCGAACCACCATCGCGCCCGGGTGGGCCGCGAGGACCGCCTCTTCGGCGGCGGCCTTGCTGCGGCCGTAGCAGTTGAGCGGCGCCGGCACGTCGCTCTCGACCCAGGGCCGGTCGCCATCGCCGCTGAAGACCTGGTCGCTCGAGAAGGTGACGAGGCCC
>NZ_JANODC010000427.1:0-3421 GCF_031412495.1 Rhizobacter sp.
CGAGTCGGCCTTCGACGACGAGCTGGCGCGCGGCCGGGTCGAGCTCCTCGGCGCCGCCCACGAGCTGCTGGCCGACGAGCCGATGAAGGCCGATGCCGCCCGGCCCGCTGCTGCGGCCACCGTGGCGGCCGCCCACCTCGCCCTGCTGCGCTCGGCGCGGCGCAGCGTGCAGCTGGCCTCGCCGTACTTCATTCCCGGCGAGGAGGCGATGCGCACGCTGGCCGACTCTTCATCGGCTCGATGAACATGGACCCGCGCTCGGCCCGCTTCAACACCGAAGCCGGCCTGGTGATCCACAGCGCGGCGCTGTGCGCCCAGCTGACGAGCTTCCTCGACGCCAACCGCCGCGAGAGCAGCTACGAAGTCCGCCTGCGCAGCCCCGACAGACGCCTGAGCTGGCAGGCCGGCGCCGACGCCAGCCGGCGAGAGCTGGCCGGCGAGCCCGGCGGCGACGGCCGCGTCGGCCTCGGCCTGCGGCTGATGGCCTGGCTGATCGACGAAGCGATGCTGTGAGCCGCGCCGCTGCGGCCGGCACTCACGACACGCAGCCGCGTGCCTCGATCGGCCACACTGCCTCGACCGAGCCTGCCGCCAGGCCGCCGCGCACCACCACGTAGCGGTCGTGCAGGTTGACGGTCGGGTCGCAGTGCCCCGGCACCAGCCACACCGTCTCGCCGAGGCGCGGCAGCTCGGCCGACGTCGAGCCGGGCCGGGCGCGGAGGATGCCGTGCTCGTCGCCGCCGCTCGTGAAGTCGAGCTCGCGCTGCCACACCGCCGGCATCCCGGAGTCGAGGGCGTGCGACTTGTGCCCGGCGTCGACGACGGCATGGGCGACGCCGCGGCTGACGACCTGGCTCCTGACGAACAGGGCGTGCTCGAACCGGGGCAGGCCGGCGGCGTCGTCGTTGTCGGCGTAGTCGCGGTCCATGAAGAGGTAGCTGCCGGCCTGCAGCTCGCCCCAGAGCGCGCAGGCGACGTCGAAGGCGAAGGTGCCGGTGCCGCCGCCGCTGACCAGCGGGCAGGCGATGCCGGCGGCGCCGATGCCGGCCTGGGCGGCGCGGGCCAGGTCGGCCGCGTGCCGAGAGCTCGCCTCGCGCTCGTCGGCGCCGCGCAGATGCTGGGCCCGGCCGTGGTAGGCCTGGATGCCGGCGAAGCGGAGGCCGCCCTCGGGCGGCGCATGCGAGACGACGCGCTGCGCCAGGGCCCCCGCCGCCGCCGGCGCGACCCCGCAGCGGCCGTGGCCGACGTCGACCTCGACGAAGACGTCGATGCGCGACGACGCCGCGGCGACTGCGGCGGCCAGCCGCTCGACGCCTTCGGCCGAGTCGACCGCGATGGCCAGGCGGATGCGCCCGGCCAGGGCGGCGACGCGGGCCAGCTTGCCCGGGTCGATCACCTCGTTCGAGATGTAGATGTCGTCGATCCCGGCCGCGGCCAGCGCCTCGGCCTCGCTCGTCTTCTGCACGCAGACGCCGACGGCACCGGCCGCCATCTGCAGGCGAGCGATGGTCGCGCACTTGTGCATCTTGGCGTGCGGGCGCAGGCGGACGCCGTGCGCGGAAGCGAACGCCGCCATGGCGGCGAGGTTGCGCTCCATGGCGTCGACGTCGATGACGAGGGCCGGGGTGTCGATGCTCTCGACGGCAGCCCCGATCGCCGGCACGGCCAGGCCGCTCATGAGCGGATCGCCGGCGAGGCGGCGGCCACCGGGCCGTCGCCCTCGCTCTGGTCGTCGAGCGGGCGCTCGCCCTCGAGGTGCGCGGTGTCGCTCCAGCCGACGAGGCTGAAGCCGCGCGGCGTGTACAGCAGGCGGTTGACCGACGCGTTGCCCAGCTGCCAGGAGCGCGCCGCGCCGAGCTCGATCCGCGACGCGGCGCGGTACAGGCAGTCGAGGACGCCGCCATGGGTCACCAGGGCGATCGTCCGGCCGGGCTGGCCGGCGGCGATGCGTGCCGAGGTGGCGACGGCGCGAGCGTAGAAAGCGCGCAGCGTCTCGCCCTCGGGCGGGCCGAAGTCCGGCTCGTGCCGGCGCCAGCGCAGCGCCTCGGCCGGCCAGCGGGCGTCGATCTCGGCATAGGTGAAGCCCTGGAAGATGCCGAAGCTGCGCTCGCGCAGGCCGGTGTCGACGACGATCGGCAGGCCGAGCCGGTCGGCGATGGCGCTCGCAGTGTCGAAGGCGCGCGCCAGGTCGCTGGCGAAGATCGCCTCGATGCCTTCGCCTTCGAGAGCCTCCGCCGCCCGGGCCGCCTGCCAGCGGCCGCGCGCGCTGAGGGCGGTGTCGAGCTGGCCCTGCATGCGCATCTCGGCGTTCCAGTCCGTCTCGCCGTGGCGGACGGCGACGACGCGCGTGACCTCCGCGTCGTGCGGGTCCGCCGCTGCCGCGGTCATCAGGATCCCAGCAGCCGTCGGTTCAGGGTGTAGGTGCCCGAGTACGTCGCCTGGCCGACGACGTGGCCGTGGATGGCGCGGCGCAGGTCCGCGCCGGTGAACCGGCCCTCGACGCCGGCCCGCGCGACGTCGAGCGCATACAGCGTGAAGACGTAGTGGTGGACCAGCGAATCGTTCCAGGGCGGGAACGGCCCGTCGTAGCCGAAGTAGTCGCCGGCCATCTCGGCGTTGCCGGCGAACCAGTTCGTGTAGTCGTTGATGCCGTGCCGCGCCTGCTCGAAGCCGCGCACCGTGACGGCCGGGCCCGGCTTGCCGCGCGCGTCGAAGCGGCTGCTGAACGAGGCCTCGGCGATCGCCGTCGCCGCCGTCGGGAGGTCGGCGAGGACCCAGTGGAAGAAGTCGACGCGGGGCAGCTCGGCCGGCACCTCGCGCCCTTCCTGGTTCACGTCGTCGCCGCGGCTGGGCACGTCGAAGTCGTGGCAGATGAGCGCCAGCGAGCGGGTGCCTGCGGGGAGGTCGCTCCAGGCGATGTGCGGGTTGACGTTGGCGGAGAAGGCGACGCCGCCGGCCGGGTCGATGCGGCCGGCCGCGTAGCGCTCGGGAATCGGCTCGCCGTCGCTCCAGCTGTCGCTGCGCAGCTTCATGCTCAGACTCCCCAGACGATGTCGGCGCGCTGCGCCAGCGAGCGGCGCATCATCTCGAGCAGCGGCCAGGCGCGCTGCTGGATGCCGACGCCGCGGGCGCCCTCGTCGCCGGCGTCATCGCCCTGCGCCGCCCCGGGCCGCCCGCTGTTGCGGGCCTGGGCCTCGGCGTCGGCGATCGCCCGCTCGAGCGCCGCGATCGCCGCCGGCAAGGCCGCCAGCTCGATGATGCCCTGCGCGGCGGGCTCCCTGCCGATGAGGCGGAGCATCTGGTCGCCGACCGGATCCATCATGATCAGATCGCCGTCGGCCTTGGACTTGAATCGGTACATCGCGCCTTCTTCTCTCCGGCCTGCACGGCCTCGCCTTGCGGATACATGTAGCCGCGGTTG
>NZ_JANODC010000428.1:0-47375 GCF_031412495.1 Rhizobacter sp.
GTTCGCTTGCACGGCGGAGAACGCCACGCCGCCGAGCGCGATGCGGCTCTTCAGCACCACCTGCTCGGCAGCACGTATGGCAGTCTGCACGTCCGGATGGTCCACCTGCCCGAGCAGGCCCATGCTCGTCGCGAGGTCGCCCGGCCCGATGACGATGACGTCGACCCCTTCGGCCTCGACGATCTCGTCGATGCGCCGCACCGCGTCGATGTGCTCGACGGCGACGATGGACAGGATGGCGTCGTCGGCCGCGCGCATGTAGTCGGGCATGGAAAGGCCCCAGCGGAAGGGCGCGTGGAACGGGCCCCACATGCGCTCGCCGCGCGGCGGGTAGCGAACCGCCCGCGCTGCCGCCTCCGCCTCGGCCCGGCTGCCCACCATCGGCACGGCGATGCCGAGCGCGCCCATGTCGAGCAGCGGCTTGGCCAGCCACGGCATGTTGGCGGCGATGCGCACCATCGGCGCGGCGGCCGTTCCGGCGGTGGCGAGGATCATCGCGTGCGCGGTGGCGAGATCGATCGGCCCGTGCTCCATGTCGATGACGAGCACGTCGAAGCCGGCGCCGGCGAGGATGCGCATGACCTGTGGGCTCGGCATCGTCACGATGGCGCCGAAGGACGGCCGGCCGGAAGCCAGCAGCTCGCGTGCATGGTTGATCGTCACCGAGGTGGACTCCTGTTCAGGGCAGGCTCGCGGCGCCGAGCAGCTGCGGGTTGCGTTGCCACACCGACAGCGTGAGCGCGGCGGCGAAGCCGACCCAGGCCAGGTAGGGGACGAGGAGGAGGGCCGCGAGCCGCCGCACGCGCCAGAACCCGAGCGCCGTGCCAGCCACCAGGAGCCACAGCACGAGCACCTCGGCGAATGCGGCAGCGCCGAGCCGCCAGGCGAAGAAGAGCCAGGTCCAGAGCGCATTGGCGCCGAGCTGGGCGACGAAGAGCGTGAGCGGGCCGCGCGCGCCGGCCCAGCCCTTCGCCTTCCAGACCATCCACGCGGCCACACCCATGGCGATGTAGAGAACGGTCCACACCGGCCCGAACAGCCACGCCGGCGGCGCCCACGACGGCCGCGAGAGCGACAGGTAGAAGCCGCTCGCGTTCGCTGCCGCGAGGCCGCCGATCGCTGCCGTCGCGAAGCAGAGCAGAAGCCAGGCGGCGAGGCCGATCGTGTCGCGTCGGGAAAGCGTCATGGGTCCTTTCTAGCGGGCCGGCCGCGATTCGCCGCGGAGCAGCGGCAGGTAATCCGGATGGTCCGAGATCGTGTTGTGGCCGGTGCCGGGCAGCACGGTCAGGGTCGCGACGCCGGGCCGGAAGCGCGTCGCGAGCAGGCGGGTGCTGCTCGGCGGGATGACCTCGTCGAGCTCCGCGCCGATGAGCAGCGTCGGCGCGCTGACCCGGGGCGCGTAGCTGCGCGAGTCGAACCTGTCGCGCAGCAGCCAGCGCACGGGAAAGACGGGGAAGCGGCCGGCGGCGATGCCCTCGAGGCTGTCGTACGGCGTGACGAGGACCAGCCGTGCGACCGGGCGAACGCTGGCCAGGTGGATGGCGACGCCGCTGCCGAGGCTGCGGCCGATGACGAGCACGTCCGGGTGCGCGGCGTGGACGCGGTCGAACAGCGCCAGCGCGTCGGCGAACAGGGCCGCCTCCGACGGCGCGCCGCCGCTGCCGCCGTAGCCGCGGTAATGCATCAGGTGGATGGCGTGCTGCGGGAACGCGCGCGACAGCCCGGGCAGGTTGTGCGAGACGTCCTCGGCGTTGCCGCCGAAGTAGACCAGCGCCTGCGTGCCGGCGTGCGGCCGCGTCGTGACGAGCACGTCGTGGTCGCCGGCCTTCAGCGTGATCGTCTGCGCCGTGGCGGCCGCCGACCGCGGCTGCGGGAAGTAGATCAGCAAGCGCTGGAAGAAGAACAGGGCCGCGCACAAGCCCAGGTAGACGAGGACGGCCAAGGCGATGAAGGTCAGCATGGTGCGGCGCATGCGGTGGTGGCGGGCAGGCCGGCGTCCCGGCCTACTTCTCGGCCACGACGACGTGCGCCTGCATCAGGCCCTCGATGGCGCCGGTCCCGAAGCGGCCGGCGAGGGCGGCCATGGCGATCTCGGTGGCTTCCTCGATCCCTGCCCCTTCGCGCGTCTCGATCTCGTGGCGCAGCGGCGTGCCCTGGCAGAAGGCGACTGCCGGATGGCGCGGCGATGGCGCGCGGCTGGGCAGCGGCAGGGTGTCGAGCATCGCCGGCCGCATGAACCCGCCTTGCGCGAGGTCGGTCGCGATCCTCGCCGTGTCGGCATAGCCGTGCGGCGTGCGGGCGAGGAAGCGGGGCGGATCCACCGGGAACAAGGTCTCGAGCGAGCGCGTGACGACGTCGGCGAACTCGTTGACGGCGATCGCGTCCCAGGCATTGAAGATGAAGGCGCCCCCGGCACGGAGCACCCGCCTGGCTTCCGCGAACGCTCTCGCCTTGTCCGGGAAGAACATCACCCCGAACTGGCAGACGACGACGTCGAACGACGCGTCCGCGAAGGGCAGCTGCATCGCGTCGGCCTGCCGCCACTCCACCGGGCGCGGCGTGCCCCGGCTCGCCGCGTGGTCGAGCATCGGCTGGTTCAGGTCGGTCGCGACGATGGCCGCGTCCGTCGCGAGCGAGCTCGCCAGGTGCCGCGTCACGACGCCGGTGCCGGCGGCGACTTCGAGCACGCGGGACGGCCGGCGCGTGGCGACTCGCCCGGCGAGGTCGACGGCGTAGGGTTCGAAGATGAGCGGCACGAGGAACTGCTCGTAGAGCTGGGGGATCGAGCCTGCGAATGCCTTGTCCGATGAATTCATGTCGTCCTCTCCCGGGTGACGAGCTCGACGATGCGCGCCGACACCAACCGGCCCTCGATGACGAGCTCCGCCGCCGCGATCGGCAGGCTGAAGCGGCGCGGTCCGGCGCTGCCGGGGTTGACGAAGAGCGTGCCGCCGCGGCGTTCGACGAGTGGCTTGTGCGAATGGCCTGAGACCACGACGTCGATGCCGGCCCGGGCCGGATCGAGATCGAGCTGCGAGAGGTCGTGGATCGCGCAGAGCTTCAGCTCGCCTACGGTGATGATCTCGACCTCGCGCAGATGCCTGGCCCAGTCGCCGCGGTCGTTGTTGCCGCGCACCGCTGTCAGCGGGGCCAGGCGCCCGAGCTCGTCGAGGACGGCCGCTTCCATGATGTCGCCCGCATGGACGATGCGGTCGCAGCCGCGCAGGAAGGCGATCGCTTCCGGCCGCAGCAGGTTGTGCGTGTCGGAGACGAGGCCGACCCGGGTGCGGGACGCTTCGGACCTCACTTCATCGAGTGCAGGCCGATCATGTTTCCCTCGGTGTCGACGACGAGAGAGATGAAGCCGTACTCGCCGATGGACATCTTGGGTCGCTCCACGCGGCCGCCGCTGCGCTGGACGCGCCCTTCCTCGACGGCGCAGTCATCGCAGACGAAGTACACGAGCGTGCTGTTGCCTCCGGACGGGAAGCCTGCCATCTTCACCAGCGCGCCGCCTGCGCCCGAGGCGGTCGGCTGCATCGGGAAGCTCCACATCTCGCCCTCCGGGCTCGGCAGGCGCTCGAGCTTGCCGTCCAACACCGCTTCGTAGAAGGCCCGGGCGCGGGCCATGTCCTGCACGTAGATCTCGAACCAGCCCACGGGGTTGCTCTTCATCGCCTCTTCCTTCCTTGCTGCATGGATCGCTGCGCCTTGCGACCATATCGCGCAGCCCCGGCGCTGTCGAGCACGGCCCGCCGCGGCGCAGGAGAATCGTGCCATGCCGCGCCGCGACGATGCCGGAGGACTGGTCTATTCGACCGAGCAGGGCGGCCGCACATGCCCGGTCTGCCGTCGGGCCAAGGCCGCCTGCGCGTGCGGCTCGGCCGCCGCGGCGGCGCGCGGCGACGGCAACGTGCGGGTCAGCCGCGAGAGCAAGGGTCGCGCCGGCAAGACCGTGACGCTGGTGCGCGGCCTGCCCCTGGACGCGGCGGCGCTCGAGGTGCTCGGCAAGCGCCTGCGCTCGGCCTGCGGCACCGGCGGCACCGTGCGCGAAGGCGTGCTCGAGCTGCAGGGCGACCACCGCGAGCGGGTCCTCGCCTGGCTGCAGCAGGAAGGCTGGACGGCGAAGCTTTCCGGCGGCTGACCGCGGAGAAGGCGCCGATCGACCCTGCTGTTCGCGGCTTTGCCGGCGCGGCCCGCGCCCCACCATGCCGGGCATCACCGGAGCCCCGACATGATGCGATCGCTGTGGATCTCGAAGACCGGCATGGAGGCCCAGCAGACCCAGCTGGACACCATCTCGAACAACCTCGCCAACGTGTCGACGAACGGCTACAAGCGCTCGCACGCGGTGTTCGAGGACCTCATGTACCAGAACATGCGCCAGGCCGGCGCGGCGAGCAGCGAGCAGACCGAGCTGCCGACCGGCCTGCAGATCGGCCTCGGCACCCGCGCGGTCGCTACCTCACGCAATTTCAGCCAGGGCAACCTGCAGCAGAGCAGCAACCCGCTCGACGTCGCCATCCGCGGCAACGGCTTCTTCCAGGTGCAGCTGCCGGACGGCACCACCGGCTACACCCGGGACGGCTCGTTCCAGGTCAGCGCCACCGGCCAGCTCGTCACCAACAACGGCTACACCGTGCAGCCGGGCATCACCATCCCCGCGGCGGCGCAGAGCGTCACCATCGGCAACGACGGCACGGTGAGCGTCGTGCTGCCGGGGCAGGCGCTGCCGCAGTCGGTCGGCCAGCTGCAGGTCGCCAGCTTCGTCAACGCCTCTGGCCTCGAGCCGAAGGGGCAAAACCTGTACGCCGAGACGGCCGCGTCGGGCACGCCGAACGCCGGCACGCCAGGGCAGACCGGGCTCGGCACGGTGCAGCAGGGCTTCGTCGAGACCTCCAACGTCAACGTCGTCGAGGAACTGGTGCAGATGATCCAGACGCAGCGTGCCTACGAGCTCAATTCGAAGGCGATCCAGACCTCGGACCAGATGCTGCAGAAGCTGGCGCAACTGTGAAGATGAACTCGACCGCGAAGCTGCGGCGCGTCGCCGGCATCGTCGCCTGCGCGGTGATCTGCGCCGCCGTTCTTGCCAGCCTCGGCGGCTGCGAGCAGCTCAACCCGCGTCCGCCGGTCGACCTGGCGACGCCGATCTACGCCCAGCCCGTCGCCGTGGTCCAGCCGCGGCCGAGCAACGGCTCGATCTACCAGGCCGGCCAGTATCGGCCCCTGTTCGAGGACTACCGGGCCCGTCTCGTCGGCGATTCGCTCACGGTCCAGATCGTCGAGAAGATCTCGGCGACGCAGAAGAGCACGAGCTCCATCGACAAGAGCGGCAAGCTCTCGGCCGGCGTCACCGCCTTGCCGCTGATCTCGCCGAACTCCTTCAATCGGGCCAGCGCCGCGGCGACGTCCACCAACCCCTTCGCCGGCGCCGGCACGACGGAAAACAGCAACGATTTCTCGGGGACGATCACCGCCGTCGTCACCGGCGTGCTGCCGAACGGGCATCTCCTCGTCGCCGGCGAGAAGCAGATCGGCGTCAACCACAACGTCGACGTCCTGCGCTTTTCCGGCCAGGTCGACCCACGCATGATCCAGAACGGCAACATCGTCGCCTCGGCGCAGATCGCCAACGTCCGCATCGAGCAGCGCGGCCGCGGCGCGCAGGCCGAAGCGCAGGGAATTGGCTGGCTGGGCCGCTTCTTTTTGAACGTTCTGCCCATCTAGGCCTGCCAAGAATCGGAGGCTCCCTCTCCGTGCCTGCCATGATCCAGACCGAACGAATTCTCCGCGCCGCGCTCGTCCTCGCCGCGGTCATGGCCAGCGCCGCGCTGTGGTGGCCGGCACCGGCGCACGCGGCCCGCCTCAAGGAAGTGGCCGCGGTGCAGGGCGTGCGCAGCAACCAGCTGGTCGGCTACGGCCTGGTGGTCGGCCTCGACGGCACCGGCGACCAGACGACCTCGGCGCCGTTCGCGACGCAGAGCCTGCTCGCCCTCCTGCAGCAGATGGGCGTCACCGTGCCGCCGGGCACCAACCTGCAGCTCAAGAACCTGGCCACGGTGATGGTGACGGCGCAGCTGCCGGCCTTCGCCCAGCCGGGCCAGACCATCGACGTCAACGTCTCCTCGCTCGCCAACGCCAAGAGCCTGCGCGGCGGCACCCTCATCGCCACGCCGCTCAAGGGCGCCGACGGCCAGATCTACGCCCTGGCCCAGGGCAACCTCATCGTCGGCGGCGCCGGTGCCTCGGCGGCCGGCTCGAAGGTGCAGATCAACCACCTGAGCGCCGGCCGTATCCCCGAAGGCGCATCGGTCGAGCGCAGCGTCGCCACGCCGATCGGCCAGGGCGACTCGATCCAGCTCGACCTGCACAGCAGCGACTACGCCACGGCGCACGAGGTGGTGCGGGTGATCAACGCGCGCATGGGCAGCGGTACCGCCGATGCGCTCGACGGCCGCGCCGTCCGCGTCCGCATGCCGGCCTCGGCCGGTGCGCGGGTCGGCTTCATGGCCGAGATCGAGAACCTCGAGATCCGCCAGGCCTCGCCATCGGCCAAGGTCGTGATCAACGCCCGCACCGGATCGATCGTCATGAACCAGGCGGTGACGCTCGCCGCCTGCGCGGTCGCGCACGGCAACCTCTCGGTCACCATCAGCAGCACGCCGCAGGTCAGCCAGCCGGAGCCGTTCTCGCGCGGCGGCCGGACCGTGGTCACGGAGAAGGCCGACATCACCATCACCCAGCAGGCCGGCTCGCTGGTGCAGATGGCGCCCGGCGTGAAGCTGGCCGACGTCGTCAAGGCCCTCAATTCGCTCGGCGCGACGCCGCAGGACCTGCTCGCGATCCTGCAGGCGATGAAGTCGGCCGGGGCCCTGAACGCCGAGCTGGAGGTGATCTGATGAGCGCGCCGCTGGCATCGGCGTCGACCGCCGGCCTCCCTTCGAGCGCAAGCAGCGCGCTGGCCATCGGCGACTTGCGCTCGGCCGCCGCGCGCGACCCGAAGGCCGCGATCAAGGAAGTCGCCAAGCAGTTCGAGGCGCTCTTCATGCAGCAGCTGATGAAGAGCATGCGCGAGGCGACCGTGAGCTCCGGCATGCTCGACAACGCCGGCACCCAGCTCGGCACCGAGCTGCTCGATACCCAGTACGCGACCAAGCTGACCGGCCTGCCCGGCGGCCTGGCCGACGCCATCGCCCGCCAGCTCGAACGGCAGATGGGGCCGGGCGCAGCCGCCGCCTTCGCCGCGCCGGCCCCGGCCGAGCCGGGCCATGCCGACGCACCGGCCGGTGCCATCGAGCCGCTGGCGCCGAAGCAGGCCGACTTCGTCCGCTCGCACCAGGGGTCGGCGCGCAACGCCGAGGCCCTGAGCGGCATTCCCGCGGCGTTCATGGTCGCGCAGGCGGCGCACGAGTCCGGGTGGGGCCGGCGTGAGATCAGGAATGCCGACGGCAGCAGCTCGCACAACCTGTTCGGCATCAAGGCCGGCGCCGGCTGGACCGGCCCCGTCGCCGAGATCACGACCACCGAGTACGTCGGCGGCGAAGCGCACAAGGTGACCGCGAAGTTCCGCGCCTACGCGTCCTACGACGAGTCGTTCCGCGACTACGCGCGGCTGATGAAGGAAAGCCCGCGCTACGCCGCCGTCGTCGCCCAGGTCTCGCAGGCGGTCGCCAGCGCTGCCTCGGCACGCGACTTCGCGCAGGGCCTGCAGCGCGCCGGCTACGCCACCGACCCGGCCTACGCCGACAAGCTGTCGCGCGTGATCAACACGACCCTGCGAATGCAGCGCGTGGCGACCTGATGTACATGAGCCCGATGGCGCCTCTCTTCGATCGCTGCCCCCCGAGGGGGCGCTCAGTGCCCTTCGGGCGGCCGGGCGGGCACAGATGAGCGTCTCCACCCTGCTCAACATCGGCTCGCGGGCCATGAACGCGAGCTACGCCGCGCTGCAGGTGACGGGCAACAACATCGCCAACGTCAACACGCCCGGCCACTCGCGGCAGCGGCTCGAGCTCGAGACCGCGACCAGCCAGCAGACCGGCACCGGCTTCTTCGGCAAGGGCGTCGACGTCGCCACGGTGACGCGATCGCACGACGCGTTCTTGACCCGGGAAGCGGCGACGACCGCCTCGCTCGCCGCCGCCGACAGCACGCGCAGCACCCAGCTTCGGTACCTCGAGCAGGTGTTCAAGACCGGCGAGGCGGGCATCGGCTACGCCGCGCAGCAAATGTTCAACGCCTTCGTCGACGTCGCCAACGCGCCGCAGGACGCGGCCGCCCGGCAGGTCGTGCTGGCGCGTGTCGGCGACCTGGCCGCGCGGTTTCGCAACGCCTCGGAGCAGATCGATTCGCTGCAGGTCGGCATCGCCCAGGACCTGCGCACCTCGGTCGGGTCGATCAATTCGCTGACCACGCGGATCGCCGACCTCAATCGCCGCATCGCCAGCGTCCAGGGCACGAGCCACGCGCCCAATGAGCTGCTCGACCAGCGCGACCTCGCCATCGGCGAGCTGTCCGGGCTCGTCCACGTGACCACGGTCGCTGCGGCCGACGGGACGGTCGGCGTCTTCCTCGGCGGCTCGCAGAAGCTCGTCCTCGGCGGCAACGCCACGGCACTCGCGGCGGTGCCGGATGCCTTCGATCCGGCCAAGGTGCAGCTCGGCATCACCGAGGGCGGAACGACGCGCGCCTTCCCCGACGGCTTCGTCGGCGGCGGCTCGGTCGCCGGCCTGCTGCGGGTGCAGAACCACGACCTCGGCGACGCGCGCGGCCTGCTCGGCCGGCTCGCGTCGGCGATCGCCGGCGGGCTGAACCGGCAGCAGGCGCTCGGCCTCGACCTCGGCCAGCCGGCCGGAGCCGGCGCACCGCTGCTGTCCATCGGCGCCGCATCGGTGGCGCCGTCGTCGGGCAACGCGATGGCGGGCGGCGTGCCGGTCGCTTCCTACCTCGACGGCAGCGGCGTGCGCGTGTCCAGCGTCTCGATCAGCGTCGTCGACTCGAACCAGCTGCAGCCGAGCGACTACGAGCTGCTCGCCGATCCGTCCCTGCCGGCCGGCAGCTATCGCCTGACGCGTCTTTCCGACGGCACCAGCCGGACGGTCGCCGCCGGCGATGTCTTCGACGGCTTCCGCATCGACGTCGCCATGCCGCTGCCGTCGCTCCGCGACCGCTTCCTCTTGCGGCCGGTGACCGACGCGCCACGCGGCATCGCCCGCGTCCTCGACGACCCGAGCGGCATCGCCGCCGCGTCGCCGGTGGCCGCGACGCTCGGCGTCGCCAACACCGGCACGGCGAGCGTCGCTTCGCTGGGCGCCGTGAGCAGCACGCTCAACCCGAACCTCAGCGCCAGCTTCGCTTTCACCGACGACAGCGGCAACTACAGCTACAGCCTGGTCGACACCACCGGCACGCTGCCGACGGTCAACGGCACGGGCACGTTCGTGGCCGGCCAGCCGATCGCCCTGAACGGATTCGAGCTGCGGCTCGCCGGCGTGCCGAAGGGCGGTGACACGCTCGTCGTCGCGCGCACTGCCTATGCCGCCGCCGACAACCGCAACGCCAACGCCTTCGTCGCGCTGCGCGACGCCCCCTTCGTCGGCCAGCGTACGGTCGCGCCTGGCGTGGTCGCGCCCGGCGAGAGCGTGACCGACGCCTACGCCAGCGCGCTCGGATCGATCGGCGTGCGCGTGCAGAGCGCCGGCTATGCCGCCGAGCAGTCGGGCGCGATCGCCGCCGATGCCAAGGCGGCCGCCGCCGACACCTCGGGCGTGAACCTCGACGAGGAAGCGGCCCGGCTCATCCAGTTCCAGCAGAGCTACCAGGCTGCGGCCAAGATGCTGCAGGTCGCCCAGTCCGTCTTCGACACCCTCCTCCAGATCGGCCGGTAGGCCTCGCCACCATGCGCATCAGCACCGCCAACGTCTACGACAAGGGCATCGACACGCTGAACCGGCGGCAGTCCGAGCTCGCCGATACACAGGAGCAGCTGACGACGGGCAAGCGCATCCAGCGGGCCAGCGACGACCCCGCGGCTGCCGCTCGCGCCGAGCGCGCGACGGCGTCGCTCGAACGCGCCATGGCCAACCAGCGCGGCGTCGAGGCCAGCCGCGTCGCCATGCGGCAGACCGAGAGCACGCTCGCCGACGCCGGGCTCCTGATGCAGCGTGCCCGCGAGCTGCTCGTCGCAGCCGGCAACGCCAGCTACGGAGATTCCGACCGCAGTGCGCTCGGCGCCGAGCTGCGCTCCATCCGGGCCCAGCTCCTCGGCCTCGCCAACCAGGGCGACGGCACCGGCAACCACCTCTTCGGCGGGCAGGGCGGGGCACAGAAGCCCTTCATCGATGCGCCGGGCGGCGTGCAGTACGCGGCCGTGCCCGGCCAGGCACTCACCGAGGCCTCGACCGGGCTGCCGCTCAGCACCGACGGCCGTGCAGCGTGGCTGACCTCGGCCACCGGCAACGGCGTGTTCGCGACGAGCGCGGCGCCGACGGTGCTGAACGCCGTCATCGACGCCGGCCGCGTCGCCGACCCGAGCCTGCTGACCGGCTCCGACTACACGCTGCAGTTCAGCGTCGCCGGCGGCGTCACCACCTATGCCGTGCTCCGCGACGGCCTGCCGACGGCGGTCACGGCCGCACCCTATGTGTCCGGCCAAGCCATCACCGTCGACGGCATGACGGTCAGCGTCAGCGGCACGCCGGCCGCCGGCGACGGGTTCCGGATCGCCCCGTCGACGCCGACGCTGAGCGTGTTCGCCGTCCTCGACGAAGCGGCTGCGGCGCTGTCGACCCCGGGCCGCACCGCGTCGCAGATCGTGCAGGCCAATGCCGACAGCCTCGGCGACGTCGATTCCGTGCTCGGCACGCTGGTCGATGCGCGGGCCGCGGTGGGTGCCGTGCTCAACCGGATCGACAGCGAGAGCGAACGTCTGGAAGCGCAGAAGCTGGCCAGCCGGACGGAACGTTCGAACGCCGAAGATGTGGACTTGGTGCACGCCATCTCCGAGCTTCAGAGGCAGCAAAGCGGCTACGATGCGGCGCTCAAGTCGTACGCGATGGTGCAGCGTCTGTCGCTGTTCCAGTACGTGAACGGCGGCTGATCCCGGCGGCAGACGCCGTGCCGGCGGCGGGCATGGCAGGAGCTTGTCTAGTGCTGGATGTAGCGATCCTGGGCCAGGTCGCCCTCGGATACTCCCCGTTCATCGATCGCAACCGGAGCGTTGCCGCGACGCGCCTCACGGTGTTCCCGTTGCGCCCCGATGCCGCGCTCGACGTTGCCCAGCTCCTGCATGCCGTCGGCGACGTCTGGCCGGCGAGTGGTGGGACGGTGTCCCTCAACGTCGTCAGCGAGAGCCTGCTGCACGATCTTCTGCGCGCCAGCCCGTCGGTCAACCTGATGGTCGAGGTGCCGAATTTCATGGCCGCCGATCCGGCCAACGTGGAGGCGCTGCGGCGCCTGCACGAGAACGGCAACACGCTGCTGCTGAAGGGCCGGCCCAACGCCGAGCTGCCGCGCGAGGTCCTGCCCTGCTTCAAGTACTCGATCATCGATCTCGCCGACGAGCGTCGGATCGGCGAGGCCGTTTCGGCACCGCCCGGCATCACGCGCTCGATCCCGCACGTCCAGTCCGGCGTTCGCACGGTGACGGACATGGAGGCCGCGTTCGCACGCGGCGCGCACGCGGTTCTCGGCTGGCCGATCGACGACGCCATCCACGCCACCGCGGCGCGGACGGGCAAGCCGACGGCGCAGCCCGACCTGCAGGTCGTCGTCGAGCTGATCCATCGGGTCGACAACGAGGAGCCGCTCGAGCGGCTCGAGAACACGCTCAAGCGCGACCCGTCGCTCGCCTTCAAGCTCCTGCGCTACATCAACTCGCCCGCATTCGGGCTGCGTGTCGAGGTGAACTCGTTCCGGCACGCCATCATGCTGCTGGGCTACCAGCGCCTCAAGCGCTGGCTGGCGCTCCTGCTCGCCACCGCCAGCAAGGACGTCAACCTGCGCCCTGTCATGTTCGCGGCCGTGCGCCGGGGCCTGCTCATGGAAGAGCTCGTCGCCGGCAGCGGCGACGAGGAGATGCGCAACGAGGTCTTCATCTGCGGCGTGTTCTCGCTGCTCGATCGGATGTTCCAGGAGAGCTTCGCCAAGCTGCTCGGATCGATCCCGGTGCCCGAGCGCGTCCACCAGGCGCTCGTCGGCAACACCGGGCCGTACCAGCCCTACCTGGCGATGGTGCGGGCGGCCGAAGGCGAGTCGGTCTTCGAGTACCGTGAGGCCGCGGAGCAGCTGCTGATGAGCGTGGCCGAGATCAACCGCGCCCAGCTCCGGGCGCTCCAGGGCGCCGGCGCCCTGGAGTGACGCTTCCGGCCCCGCAATCCCGGGAACGAGGGGCGGGGGATCCCTGTGGCGGGCACGCCGCACGCGGTTCAAGTCTGCCGCCCGGGCGCCGAAAATAGGCAGAGGCCCCGTCCCCGGCCAGTCCGAGCCATGAGCATGCCTGTGCCGATCCCTTGCCGTCAGCCGTCCGCCCCCGGCGGGAGGGCGTGAGCTTGGCCGTCGAGCTCGACGAGCAGGCGCTGCAGCGCCTGCGCGAGCTCGACCCGGGCGGCCAGAGCGGGCTCCTCGCGCGTGTCCTGCGTGCCTTCGACGCCTCCGCGCGGCGGCTCACCCAGCAGCTCGCCGACTCGCGCGCGCGCGACGACCTGCAGGGCATCCGCCACGTCGCGCACACCCTGAAGTCGTCGTCGGCGAGCATCGGCGCGCTCGACCTGTCGAGACTTTGTGCCGAAATCGAGGCCTCGATCCGCAACGAAGCCCTTGCCGGCCTGGGCGACCGGCTGGACGCGATGGACCGTGAGCTGAAGGCCGTGTTACAAGCGGTGAAGTCCCTTCTGGGCCCGGCAGACGCGGCGGGCAACTCACCATGACGATGCGAACCGAGCCGTTCGCCGACGATCTGCCGGATCGGCCCAAGGTCCTTCTCGTCGACGACGACGAAGTCAACCTCCTGCTCAC
The DNA here is from genome assembly GCF_031412495.1 of Rhizobacter sp. Lineage (GTDB taxonomy): Bacteria > Pseudomonadota > Gammaproteobacteria > Burkholderiales > Burkholderiaceae_C > Schlegelella_A. The sequence goes on from NZ_JANODC010000428.1 coordinate 13,018, forward strand.
GTCCCTGGCCCTGAAGGACCAGGGCTTCGACGTCACCGAGGCCGCCAGCGGCGAACTGGCGATCCGCATCCTGGCCGACTGGCTCCCCGACATCGTCGTCCTCGACGCGGTGATGCCCGGCCTCGACGGCTTCGCGACCTGCCGCGAGCTGCGCATGCTGCCCGGTTACGAATCGCTGCCGGTGCTGATGCTTACCGGCCTCGACGACGACGCCTCGATCGCCCGCGCCTACGAGGCGGGTGCCACCGATTTCTTCGTCAAGTCGACGCAGTGGAGCCTGCTGTCCGGGCGGCTGCGCTACCTCCTGCGCGCATCGCGGACCCGGGTCGAGCTCGAGCGCAGCAAGTCGCGCCTCGCCCGCGCCCAGGACCTCGCCCGCATGGGCAGCTTCGACTGGCGGCGCGGCCACGGCGGGCCGGTCTTCTCGATCGAGGGCCTGCGCGTGTTCGGCCTCGGCCCGGGCGAGCAGCCCACCTTCCGCAGCCTGCTGCGCATGGTCGCCGAGGAAGAGCGCAACGGTTTCCTCGAGATGGTCCACGGCGCCCTCGAGCGCAGCACGGTGCTGGCGACCGACGTCCATGCGCGCCTCGTCGACGGCCGGCAGCGCATCGTCCACCTCGAGGCCGAGCCGGAGTTCAACGAGCACGGCAACCTGATCGGCTACACCGGCATCGTCCAGGACGTGACCGACCGCCGCCTGGCCGAGGACCGGATCCGCCACCTCGCCAACTTCGACACCCTGACCGGCCTGCCGAACCGGCGCCAGCTGATCTGGCGCGCCGAGCGCGCGCTCGAGCATGGCCGCCGCCTCGGCCACCAGGTCGCGCTCCTGCTCATCGATCTCGACCGGTTCAAGGTCATCAACGACACGCTCGGCCACGGCGCCGGCGACGAATTGCTGATGGAGGTCTCGCGGCGCCTGCGCTCGTGCGTGCGTCACTCCGACCAGGTGCTCGAGAGCTCGCTCGAGTCGGTCGGGGTCCGCTCGCACCGCACGCTCGAGGCGGTCGGCCGCCTCGGCGGCGACGAGTTCGTGGCCCTGCTGCCCGAGGTGATCAACGAGGAGGACGCCGAGCGCGTCGCCGGCCGCATCCTCGACATCATGAGGAAGCCGATCACGATCGGCATGCAGGAGTGCTTCGTCACCGCGAGCGTCGGCATCGCCATCTTCCCGCGCGATGGTGTCAGCGTCGCCGACCTGATGCGCAATTCCGACATCGCCATGTACGCGGTGAAGTCGGCCGGGCGCAACTCCTCGTCCCTGTATCGCCCCAACCTCGCCGGTCAGGGGCGCGAGAAGCTCGAGCTCGAGAGCGCCCTGCACAAGGCGATCGAGCGCAACGAGCTCGTCCTGCACTACCAGCCGAAGATCGACGTCCGCGGTGCCCGCATGGTCGGTGCCGAGGCACTGATGCGCTGGCGTCGCCACGGCCACCTCATCGCCCCTGGCGACTTCATCCCGCTGGCCGAGGAGACCGGGCTGATCATTCCCCTCAGCGAGTGGGCGATTCGCGAGGCGGCACGGCAGGCCCGCATCTGGCAGGACAACTTCGGCTTCTCCGACTCCATCGCCGTCAACCTGCCGAACCGCCTGTTCGAGCGCACCGACCTCGTCGAGTACATCCACAACGCGGTCACCACCTACGGGGTGCCGCACCACATGATCGAGCTCGAGATCACCGAGACGGGCCTGATGAAGGACCTGCAGAACGTGATCCCGTCGCTGCACCGGCTGAACGAGATCGGGGTCGAGATCTCGATCGACGACTTCGGGACCGGCTACTCGTCGCTCGCCTACCTGACGACGCTGCCGATCAGCGAGCTGAAGATCGACCGCAGCTTCATCCGCGACCTCGGCATGACGCCGCAGAGCTCGGCCGTCGTCACGGCCATCATTGCGCTGGCGCGGTCGCTCGGCCTGCGGGTGGTCGCCGAAGGCGTCGAGAACCTGCGCCAGATGGAGGTGCTGCACCGCCTGGGTTGCGGAATCATGCAAGGCTTCCTGTTCAGCAAGCCGCAGCCGCCGGAGGACATCGAGCTCTGGCTGCAGCAGACCGTGCTGCCGAAGAAGGCGCCCTGGATCGGCCAGGCCACGGGCCACGAGGACGTCGAGCCGCCCCGTGTGGGCCGGGCGCGCTCGCCGCGGGCCAAGCCCCTGCCCTGACGCGCCGGTCGCCTAAGCCATGGACAGCTCGCGTCCCGTTCCGCTCGCCAGGCCGGCCGAAGTGCCCGCGGCGCAGCTCGCCAAGGCGGCGCTGCGCCGGCTGGCCACCTTGCGGCAGGAGCCCACCCCCGAGAACTACGAGCGCGCCTACCGGCACGAGGCGGGCGAAGCGGAGCTTCCGCACGATGCCCTCGCCACCCTGATCGAACGCATCATCCGCGGCATCGAGCGCGGCGGTCATAACTGGACGCCGGCCCGGCGCAAGGAGGGCATCCAGCGTGTCCTCGCCGGCAGCGGCGGCGACGCCCGGCGCCTGCAGCAGCGCCTGTCGCAGCTCGTCAACAGCTGGGACAGCGATTCGGCGGCGACCACGGTCGCCGTCGCTGCGCTTGCCCCGACCGCTGCACCCACCGCGGCTGCCGCGGTGGCGCCGGCGGCGGTGGACGCAGTCCCTAGAGCCGGGGCGGCACCGGTCAGCGCCGGCACCGAGCCTGCCCTGGCCTGGGACCGCGTTGCCCTGACCCTCGGCCATGCCTTGCAGCAGGCGCTGCCCAGGCACGACGCGCCCCACGAGGAGCTGTGGGGCGAGCTGTCCCGGCTGCTTTCGCGCATGGCAGCGGAGGGCGCGAGCGCGTCGCTTGCCGACGAGATGAAGCTGCTCGGCCCGCGCATCGAGCGCGTGGTCCAGCACCGTCACCACCTGTTCGACCAGCTCGGCAAGCTCTGCGGCGAGCTGACCGGATCCCTCGCCGACCTGGCGGAGGACGGCAGCTGGGTCAAGGGCCAGTGCGAGGCGATGCGGCTGAAGATCGACGAAGGCCTGACCGCGCGCGGCGTCCGCTCCGTCAGCGACATGCTCCACCACGCCCGCAAGCGGCACGGCGAGGTGCGCGGTGAGCGCGAGAAGGCACGCGACGCGCTGAAGTCGCTGATGGCGCAGATGCTGGCCGAGCTCGGGGAGCTCGGCTCCAAGACCGGCAACTTCCACGAGAGCGTCGGCCGCTACGCCGCGGTCATCGAGGAGTCGGATTCGCTCGAGAGCCTGACCGGCGTGGTGCGCGAGATGGTCGCGGAAAGCCGGGCCGTGCAGACGCTCGTGCAGCAGACGCAGGACCGGCTGCACGAGGAGCACAGCAAGGCGACCGACCTGAACCGTCGCGTCGGCGAGCTCGAGGACGAGATGAAGCGGCTGTCCGACGAAGTCTCGACCGACCAGCTCACGCAGATCGCGAACCGGCGCGGCCTGATGCAGGCCTTCGAGATCGAGCGCGCTCGCCTGGAGCGCAGCGGCGGCAGCCTGTCGATCGGCCTGCTCGACATCGACAACTTCAAGCGTCTGAACGACGAGCTGGGCCACAGCGCCGGCGACGAAGCGCTGAAGTCCCTGGCGGCGGTCGTGACCAGGACGCTGCGGCCCACCGACCGCGTCGCGCGCTACGGCGGCGAGGAGTTCGTCGTGCTCCTGCCCGAGACGCCGGCCGAGGAAGGCGAGCAGGTCCTGACCCGCCTGCAGCGTTCGCTCACCGGCGGGCTCTTCATGCACAAGGACAAGCAGGTCTTCGTCACCTTCTCGGCCGGCGTGACCGGCTACCGCAAGGACGAGCGCATCGAGGACTCGCTCGAGCGGGCCGACCAGGCGCTCTACGAGGCCAAGCGGACGGGGAAGAACCGCACCTGCATCGGCTGAGGCATGCGAGCTGCGGGCCTCGCGCGACCGCGCGGCGTACACCTTCTTGTGACGAGACGTTAGGGCGCCGCACCGACGGCCTCTGAAGAGGGCAGACTCTGGAACGTGCCGGAACAGGGAGTCAGGACCAGAATGAACAGGGACGATGCGAAGGGATTGCGGGTCGCTGCCGATGCTGCGCAGCTGGACCCGGCGACGATCGACAAGCTGATCCGCCAGGCCGCCCGCTTCCTGCGCCGGCGGACCCCGCCGGACCTGGGCCTCGACGACCTGCATCAGATCGCGGCGCTGGCGCTGCTCGAGGCGGATGCCGCCGGGCGCGCGGTACAGGCGGAGCGGCCGCGCGACCGGCGCCACGCCGAGAACTGGCTGCGCCGGAAGTGCGTCTGGGCGATGCTCGACGGGATCCGCGAGTCGTTCGCGCAGCGGCCCAATCACACCTATTCGCTGGCAGACAGGGAAGACGACGATGGTGAAGCCCGGCCCGAGGCCCTCGCCCCCGACGACCCCGAGCGCATCGCGCAGCTGCGCCAGGCGCTGGCTCGGCTCGACCGCAAGGGCTCGCCCCAGCTCATCGAATGCACACGGCTGCTGGCTTCGGGGCTCGCGCCGGTCGAAGTCGCGCTTCGGCTCAATACGCACGGCAGCCGGATCAGCCAGCTTCGCGCCGAAGCCCGCCAGCTGATGGAGCCCTGCCTCTGAGTTGACGACCGTCTTACTAGGGCCGGCGTGCGTACTTGCGCCGGTGTTCCGCGACGGCTCTCCTGTACCTGCGTCGAAGGACCAGGATCCGAACGGCGGACATGACCAGCACCGCACCCGACGTGAAGGCCAGGGCGGAATCGGTGCTCCAGACCAGGCCGAGCCCGCCGACGGCATACAGGAAGGGTGACGCTTCGTACCACCAGGGTTCCATGACGTGCCCGGGCCGGGTGTGTCTCTAGGCAAGGCCGCCGGGAGTGGTCGGCGCGAAGTCGGCGCTGTCGAAGTCGAGGCGAATGAGCTCCTCCGCGCGGGGAAGGTCCATGGCCAAGGGCCGCATCGGCATGGCTTGGGGCGCCGTTCGATGCAGCTTGTCGCTCGGGCCCGGCGGGATCGTCGCCGCAGCCTCCCGCACCGCCCGCACCACCGTGAAAGTCATCGGCTCAGGATAGGTGGCCGCTCGTAAGCGGCACATCCCGCGAGCGCGGGTAGTGCGAACGTGAATAGGTCCGTTCCCGCATCCATCGCGCCGGGAAAGACACCCCGTCGATCGGACCCGCCGCCTACGATGAGCGATGGGGATGGGTCGGCGGCCGAGTCATGAACCTTTTCGCCTGCGCGGCACCGTTCGACTGGGTCGAGCCGGTGTCGTGGTGGCCGCACTGGCCATCCTCGCGCCGGTGATCGGTCTGAACGTCGCATCTCCACCTGCTCCGGCTGCCGCGCAGCAATCGTCGGCTGCCATGCACACGCAGGGCCCGGTCGTTTGGGCGCACCGCGGTTCGCCGCAGGGGGCCGGAGATCCCGCGCCTTCGCCCGCGGACCGCCAGTGGGCCGAGGCCTCCGGGCTGCTGCTCGGTCTCGGCAGCGCGAGTGCCAGGAAGGCAATCTCCAGGTTGTCGCTCGACGGGAAGGATTCGACCAGGCCGGAGTTCCGTTTCCCCTTCATGGAATGGGTCGCAGCCGACCACACGCCGCATGTGTCCTGCCGCATCGCGATGCAGGGCATGGACAGCCTGCAGAACTGGCTGGGCGGGATCGCCGCAGCGAGCGGCGTGCCCATCGACGCCTCGAAGCAGCGCGAGATGATCCTCTTTCACGAGATGGCTCATTGCGAAGCGATCGCGATGGTCAGAAGTGCCGAGCACGACCGGAAGAGCAACGTCTTCAGCGCCGCGTACCACCACTTCGGATGGGACGGCGACCCGACCCGCCGGATCCTCCCCTGGTTGCCGGGCGCCGCCGCGGAACTGCGCACCCTCGTCTGGGAGCGTCATGCGGATGCTCGAGCGGTCTTCATGGCCGCGCAGCGGGTGTTCGCGCGCCGCGCGGATGGAACGGGCGGTCCTTTCCCGACGGCGCCCGAGGATGCCGGGCAGATTGCTTCCAGGCTGCTCGAGTTCGAGGCCTACGCGCGGGAGCTCGTGACCTTCAGGTTCTTCGAGCGCGCCGGAAGCGAGCGCGATCGTCCGGGGGCCTTCCAGGACCACGACACGATGGGCGTCCTGTCGATCGCGATCGATATCGTCCGCCAGGCCGCTCTCGACCCGATGAGCACGGCGGCCACGATCGATCCGGATCGAGCCAGCGAAGTCGCCATGCAGATTGCCCTGGGGTCGGTCCGCGCCGAGTTCGCCGGCCTGCAGGCGGATCTGCTGCGCTCCGAGATCGAAAGAAGCACGAACGCGTCCGGCCGGCAACGACTGGCCGAAGAGGTGCAGGAGATCGAATTCCTGCACGAGCGGCTCCGCGAACATGTCCGCTTCGCCCTCGGCACAGAAGCCGACAACGTTCGGCGCGAGGTCCGCGAGCGCTCGTCACGGCTGGCGGTCGAGGCAGAGCGCCTGGCCGGCTACGGGAGGCGGCTGCAGGCGCCGCCCGTGCCTTTGCACGAGGCCTTGAGCCGCTTTCCAGCCCCGTCGGCGCATCGCGACGCGGTCGAGCGTGCAGACGACATGTTCGGGCGGTTTCGCGCGTCACATCGAACCGCCAGCGCGACGATCTGCTGCCGATAGCGAATCCCCGATCCGGGGCTAGCATGAAGATTTCGTCGACATGCGAACCCAGTACTACACCGCCACGAGTCTCGACGGCTTCATTGCGACGCCTGACGATTCGCTCGAATGGCTCTTCCCGCTCGGAGACATCGACGACACCGGCTATCCCGCGTTCATTCAGGGTGTCGGGGCACTGGCGATGGGTTCCGCCACGTACGAGTGGGTGCTCCGTCACGTCGTCCGCTTCGGCTCGGGCACGGGGTCGCCCTGGCCGTATGCGCAGCCCACCTGGGTCTTTACCAGCCGCAGTCTCGTCGGTGTGGCCGGTGCGGACATCCGGTTCGCGAGCGGCGATGTGCGCCCGGTTCACGAGTCGATGCGCATCGCCGCCGGCGACCGGAACATCTGGGTCGTGGGTGGCGGCGAGCTCGCCGGACAGTTCTACGACGCCGGTCTCCTGGACGAACTGATCGTCCAGGTGGGCTCGGTCACCCTCGGCGCCGGGAAGCAGCTCCTGCCCCGGACAATCCTTTCTCCGTCTCTGCGACTGGTGTCCGCACAACGCATCGGCCCCGGCTTCGCCGAGTTGCGATACGAGATCTCCACCCGTCGGCCGCCACAGGCGGCGTTGCCCGAAGGCGCGAGACCGTTCCGCACGCGGATTAGTTGGTGAAGCGCTCCCCGGCTTGCAAATGGACAGGGGATCCTTCGAGGCTGCGGCGGCGCCTCATACGCTGCCCCCGATTGCGACAGACCTCCACGCTCAGCGAGGAGGCCTACCGCCGCCTCGAGGAGCTCATCGTCACGCTGCAGCTCGCGCCCCGCAGCGTGGTCTCGGGGGCGAGCCTCAGCACGCTGATCGGGATCGGCACGACACCGATCCGGGAGCGTTGCAGCGCCTGTCGCGCGAGCATCTCGTGCAGATCCTGCCGCGGCGCGGGTTCGTGGTCACCCAGATCGACCTGCGCCAGCAGCTCCAGGTGCTGGAGACGCGTCGCGAGCTCGACCGGCTGTTCCTCGATCGAGGGCGACAGGCATGGCGGCGGAAAACGATAATCCGGCCCTGCCCGATCAGGCGCCTCCTCCTTCTCCATTGGACCACCACGCCCTCCTTTTCGTCAGCGAGCTGGCCCCGGGCGCTCCTGCCGACGCCGTTGTCACCATTACGAGACAGGCCAGGCACAACAACGGACGCAACGGCATCACCGGCTTGCTCGTGTTCGATGGTGCGCATTTCGCGCAGCTGATGGAGGGGCCGGCCGAAGCGGTCGTCAAGACCGCGGAGCTGATGCGCACCGACAGCCGTCACGCAGCGATGGAGATTCTGAACTCCGCGTCCACCTCGAAGCCCACACGCTTTCCGACCTGGCGCCTCGGCTACCTGGTCTTGGACCTGCAGATGTACGGCATCGCGAGCTTGCGTGGCCAGCGAGGTGCCGCCGCGATGGAGTCATTCAACTTCATGCTTCCGGCGCTCGACATGGCTCTTGGCGAAGCCCTCCCTGCCAACCTGCCCAGGCGTCGACGCTAGCTCGTCGTTCGGCGGGCGCCGGCGATGGGGCGCTGACGGACGGACGCGGTGAGACGGCGTTGGCCTACAGCCACCCACCGGGGCGGCCGGTACCGTCACGGCAACCACCGGAGAACCTTATGCCCTCAGTCAAAGCCAAGCGTGCCGGCACCCTGGACGCCATCAAGCTCCTCAGTCAGGACCACGAGGACGTGCGTAGGCTGTTCACCGAGTACGAGCGCATCGCCAAGCTGGGCGCCGACTCTTCCGATCGGCAGGCCTTGGCAGAACGCATTTGCATGATGCTGACCGTGCACGCCACGCTCGAGGAAGAGATCTTTTATCCGGCTGCCAGGGAAAAGGGCGTGGAGGTCGATCTGCTCGACGAGGCGGAGGTTGAGCATGCTTCGGCCAAGAGTCTCATCACGCAGATCCGCGGCATGGCACCAGACGACGATCTCTACGACGCGAAAGTGAAGGTGTTGGGCGAGTACATCGATCACCACGTCAAAGAAGAGCAGGACGAGATGTTCCCCAAGTGCCGCAAAGCCAAGCTGGATGTCGCCGGCGTTGCGCAGCAGATGGCCGAGCGGCGCGTGGAACTGATGGCCGAGATCAGCGAGGAAATCATCGTGTGATGGCAGGCATCCAGGGGCATCGGCTGCTTTAGAAGCTGGCCGGCCCGCGCCCTTCAGCGGCGTGCGACGGCCAAGGGGATGGGCCAGCCGCCGCCCAGTGCCCGATACACGGCGACCAGGGCAGTTGCCTGAACCACCTGCACTTGCACCAGCGCGTCTCGCGTGGTCAGCGCTTGCCGCTGGGCGTCGAGGACAGCGAGGAAGTCGACCGCGCCGGAATCGAAGCGAAGTCCGGCCAGGCGGGAAGCGTCCTCTGCGTCCCGCGCCGCTGCACCGAGCCGCTCGCCCTGCTGGGCGTTGCGTGTGAACTGGGTGAGGGCGCCTTCGGTTTCCTCGAGCGCCAGCGCGACGCTTTGCTCGTAGGCGGCCAGCGCCTGCTCGGCCCGCGCCTCGCTGGCGGTGATGCGGGAGCGCACCCGGCCGAAGTCGAACAACGGCCACGTGATGCCGGCGCCGAAGGCGTACTGCTGCGAGCCGCTGTCGCCGAGCAAACCCAGGCGCAGGCTGGCCAGGCCGATCAGACCTGAGAGATTCACGCGCGGGAACAGATCTGCAGTGGCGACGCCGATGTTGGCCGTGGCCGCGGCGAGCTGCCGCTCGGCCTGAATGAGATCGGGTCGCCGGCGCAGCAGCTGCTCCGGCGTGCCGATCGGCAGCGCTCCGAGGTCGGTCACCGGAAGCGAGGGCAGCTGCCGTGGACCTGCGGCCAGCTGCGCGAGGACGACCCCCGGAGGCTGTGCCGAGAGCGTCGCCAGCCGGTACGCGGCGCGATCGATCGCTGCCTGGAGGGCGGGCAGCGTCGCTTCCGTGCTGCCGAGGAGGCTGCGCGCGCGGGACACATCCAGCCGCGTGCCACGCCCGAACTCCAGCCTGGCCTCGGTCAGACGCAGGCTCTGGCGCTGGTTGGCGATCGATTCCTCGGCCACCTGCTGGCGTTGCTGAAGGCCACGCAACTCCAGGTAGTTGCGCGCGACCTCTGCTGCAATCGACGTTCCCACCGCGGCGACGCCGGCGGCGGAGGCGTTCAGCTGGGCGGTGGCCGACTCGCTGACACGCCGGTTGCGGCCGAAGAAGTCCAGCTCCCAGCTGGCCGTGAAGCCCGCGTCGTACACGGTGGAGGTGCGCTCGCTGCGCGAGGAGCCCGGCTGGAGGTGGTCGGGGGTCAGCGATCGGCCCACGCCCGCCGCGGTGCCGATTTCCGGCAGCAGCTCCGCTCGCGCGCCTTGCAGCATTGCCCTCGATTCGCGCAGCCGCGCCTGCGCAATCCGAACGTCGCCGTTGGCGGCCAGCGCCCGCTCGACCAGCTGCGACAGGGCCGGATCGCTGAAGCCGCGCCAGAAGTGGGCGATGTCCGCACCGGGTGCGGTGGCGTCGACCGCGCCAGCACCGGCATGCAGGTAGCCGCTTGGCAGGGCAATCCCCGGTGCGCGGTAGTCGGGGCCGACCGCGCAGGCGGACAGGACGAGGGCGATGCCGGCCAGCATCGCCGTGGAAGCGATACGTTCAAGCATCGCCGTCTCTCCTCAAGGGCGACAGCGGCGACGCCAAAACGGCGCTGTTGTCGCTGCCCACCGTGACTGCCGAGGCGTTTGCAGCCGCGACCGCATGGCCTTCAGCCGCGGCCATCCGCTTTGCCCTTCGGCCGCGCAGCAGCACATAGAACACCGGCGTCAGGAAGATGCCGAAGAGGGTGACGCCGAGCATCCCGGAGAACACGGCGATGCCCATGGCCCGGCGCATCTCGCTGCCGGCGCCGCTGCCGAAGATGAGCGGCAGCACGCCGGCGCAGAAGGCGATCGAGGTCATCAGGATCGGGCGCAGGCGCATCCGGCAGGCGTGCAGGATCGCGTCCATCAGCGCCTCGCCGCGCTCCTCGAGCTCCTTCGCGAACTCCACGATCAGGATGGCGTTCTTGCAGGCCAAGCCGACAAGCACGACGAGCGCCACCTGCGTGAAGATGTTCAGGTCTCCGGGCTGGTTGAACGGCGGGAACTGCGACAGCCAGACTCCGAACAAAGCCGCCAGCACGCACATCGGCACGATCAGCACGATCGCCATCGGCAGGCTCCAGCTCTCGTACTGGGCGGAGAGGACCAGGATGACGAGCAGCACCGCGATCATCATCACGGCCGCGATCACCGGCACCTGGACTTGCGTCCCTGGCAGCGTGACATTGCGGGTGAGCCGGTCCTGGTAAGTGAGCTCCGTCCACTCGTAGGTCATGCCGCGCGGCAGCGTCCGCTTGAGCAGCGTCTCGATCACGGCCTCGGCCTCGCCGGACGAGAAGCCGGGTGCGGCGGCGCCATTGATGTCGGCCGAGGGATAGCCGTTGTAGCGCGTCACCCGGGTCGGCCCATAGGTGGGCTCGACCTTCATCAAGGCGCCGAGCGGCACCATCTCGCCAGCGGCGTTGCGCGTCTTGAGCGCCGTGATCGACTCGGCGTCGGCGCGGTAGGGGGCGTCCGCCTGGACGACGACCTGGTAAGTCTTGCCGAAGCGGGTGAAGTCGTTGACGTACAGCGAGCCGAGGTTCACCTGCATCGTGTCGTAGATGTCGCCGAGCGCGACGCCCATCTGCTTGGCGCGCTCCCGATCGACGTTGGCGTACAGCTGGGGAACGTTGATGTCGTAGGTGGAGAAGGACGTGCCGATGCTCGATTTCGGATTGCCGTAGACCTGGCCGAGCGTGCCCCACGCGGCACCGAAGAGCGCCTGTTCGCCCAGTCCCTCGCGGTCCTGCACCTGCAGCTTGAAGCCGCCGGCGTTGCCGAGGCCGTCCACTGCCGGCGGCGGCACGACGAACATGCGCGCGCCCTGGATCTGCTGCAGGGCGCCGTTGACCTTGCCGAGGATGGCGCCCTTGGACAGGTCACCGGACGTGCGCTGCTCGAACGGCGCCAGGCCGAAGAAGACGATCCCCTCGTTGGGCGCGGCCGAGAAGCCGGCGATCGACAGGCCCGGGAACGCAATGGAGTCGACGATGCCCGGGACCTTGAGAGCGATGTCGCTCATCTGCCGGATGACGGCGTCGGTGCGCTCGAGCGAGGCGCCGGCGGGCAGCTGGGCGATGCCGATCAGGTACTGCTTGTCGGGCGCCGGCACGAAGCCCGACGGGATCCGCGTGAAGAGGAACGCCGTCAGGGCCAGCAGCACGGCGTAGACGATCAAGGCCAGCGACTTGCGCTGGACGATGCGAGTGACGCCGCGGCCATAGCCCTCGCTGCGCCTCCCGAACCAGCCGTTGAACCAGCGGAAGAACGGCCCGAACACCTTGTCCATGCCGCGCGTGAGCCGGTCCTTGGGGGCGTCGTGCGGACGCAGGAGGATGGCGCTCAGCGCCGGCGACAGCGTCAGCGAGTTGAACGCCGAGATGACGGTGCTGATGGCGATGGTGACGGCGAACTGCTTGTAGAACTGGCCCGTGAGCCCGGGCACGAACGCCAGCGGCACGAACACCGCACAGAGGACGAGCGCGATCGCGATGATCGGGCCGGAGACCTCCCGCATCGCCTTGACCGTGGCGTCGTGCGGCGTCAGGCCGGCTTCGATGTTGCGCTCGGCGTTCTCGACCACCACGATGGCGTCGTCGACGACGATGCCGATCGCCAGCACCAGGCCGAACAGCGTCAGCGTGTTGATGGAGTAGCCGAGCAGGAGCAGGACCGCGAAGGTGCCGACGATCGAGACCGGCACCGCGATCAGGGGAATGATCGACGCGCGCCAGGTCTGCAGGAAGATGATGACGACCAGGACCACGAGCAGCGTCGCCTCGATGAGGGTCTGCACCACCTTCTCGATCGAGGTCTGCACGAAGCGCGTCGGGTCGTACACGATGCTGTAGCCCATGCCCTGGGGGAAGTCGGCCTTCAGGCGCTCCATTGCCGCACGGACGTTGTTGGAGAGGGCAAGGGCGTTCGACCCCGGGGCCTGGAAGATGGCGATCGCCGCGGCTTGCTTGTTGTTGAGGAGGCTGCGCAGCGAGTACGAGCCGGCCGAGAGCTCGACCCGGCCGAGGTCGCGGATCCGGACCAGGCCACCGGTCGCCGGCTCGGCGCGCACGATGATGTCGGCGAACTGCTCTTCGCTGACGAGGCGACCCTGGGTGTTGACGGCAAGCTGGAACTCGGTGCCTCGCGGCGACGGCGGCGTGCCGACCGTGCCGGCCGCGACCTGGGCGTTCTGCTCACGGACAGCGGCGACGACCTCGCCGGTCGTGATGCTGCGCGCCGCGAGCTTGGCGGGGTCCAGCCAGATGCGCATGGCGTAGTCGCCGGCGCCGAAGAGGAGCACCGAGCCCATGCCGGGGATCCGCAACAGCTCATCGCGGATGTTGAGCTGGCCGTAGTTGCGCAGGTAGAGCGCGTCGCGGCTGTTGTCAGGGCTGACCAGGTGGACGACCATGGTCAGATTGGGACTCGACTTCTCGGTCGTGACGCCGATCTGGCGGACGATCTCGGGCAGGCGGGGCAGGGCCCGGTTGACCCGGTTCTGCACCGCCGTCTCCGCGACCTCGGGATGGGTGCCGATCTTGAAGGTGACGGTGAGCGTCATGGCGCCGTCGGCGGTCGCCTGCGAGTCGAAGTACAGCAGGTTCTCGACGCCGTTGATCTGCTCCTCGAGCGGCGTCGCCACCGTCTCGGAGATCACCCTCGGGTTGGCGCCCGGGAACTGCGCCCTGACCACGACCTGCGGCGGCGCGACCTCCGGGTACTCGGAGATCGGCAGGCGAAAGATCGCCAGGAGACCGAGCAGGAAGATGATGATGGAGAGCACGGCCGCGAACCGCGGCCGGTCGATGAAGAAGCGCGAGATATCCATGGCCGGTCCGGCTTCAGCTCTTGGCGTCCGGCTTCTTGTCGCCGGGTGGCGGGGTGCCCGGCGCACCGGCCGGCGGCGGGAAAATCGGCATGCCTCTGGCATCGACCTGCAGCAGTTGCGGAGCGACGGTCATGCCGGGCTGGATCCGCTGCAGGCCGTCGACGACGACATGCTCGCCGCTCTTGAGGCTGCCTTGCACGATGCGCATGCCGTCGGCCAGGGCGCCCAGCTTCACCTCGCGGAACTGTGGCTTGCCGTCGGCCGGGACGACGTAGACGAACTTCTTCGTCTGGTCGGTGCCGATGGCGCGCTCGGGCACCAGCACCGCGTCATAGGCGGTGGCGCTCTCCATCCGCAGCCGGGCGCTGAGACCGGGCGTGAAGCGGCCGCCCGGGTTGTCGAAGCTCACCCGCATGCGGATCGCGCCGGTTTGCGGATTGAGCCGGTTGTCGATGAAGTCGACCTGGCCTTCGTGCGGGAAGCCCTGTTCGTCGAGCAGGGCCATGCGAACCCTGGGTGCCTTGCCTGCGGCTCGGGCGTCCTTCAGGCGCAGATAGGTGCGCTCGCTGCCGTCGAAGTAAGCGTAGACCTTGCTCACCCCGGCGAGCGTGGTCAGCACCGACTGCTCGTTGACGACGTTGCCCGCCGTCACGGCGGCACGCGACACGCGTCCGGCGATCGGCGCGCGCACCTGCGCGTATTCGAGATTGAGCCGGGCGATCCGCAGCGCCGCTTCGGCGCCCTGGATGTCTGCCTGCGACGTCTGCTGCCCGGATCTGAGCTGATCCACCTCCTGTTTCGAGACTGCCTGCGAGTCGAGCAGCTTCTGCGCGCGGGCGAGCTCGCTTTGCGCCAGCTCCAGGCGCGCCTTCATGGACGTGAGCTGGGCCTGGGCCCGTGCGGCCTCGGCTTCGAACGGCCGAGGGTCGATGGAGAAGAGAAGATCGCCCTTGCGGACCACCGCCCCGTCCGCGAAGTGGACCTTGTCGATGATGCCCCCGACGCGCGGCCGAAGCTCGACGAACTCCGCCGCTTCCAGGCGGCCGCTGAACTCCTCGGTGTCCGCGATCTGTCGCTGAACGGCAGGGGCCACGCTCACCGGCGGCGCCTGTGGCGGTCCGCCTTGCGCTTCCGCCTGAGCGCCGCAGCCGACGAGAAGAGGCAGGGCTGCAAGCGCCGTGAACACCGTGCCCGACATCAGGAGGCGCGGTTGAATACCGGGAGGAATGGAGTTCATGGGATTCTGATCAATCCATAGCGAGCGCTACGGCATCTGGCAGAATGTAGCCATCCCATGTGACTTCGTCAAGACATTAAGTAGTTATCGCTATGAAAAGCAGGATCGAGGCCCGCAAGACGAGCCGCAGCTCGGGTCCACCCGCGCTTGATGCAGCTGCGTCGCGAACCGCCAAGACGCGTGGACGACCTCTGTCCTTCGACCGCGATGCCGCCCTCGAGAAGGCGATGCACGTGTTCTGGGAGCGTGGCTATGAAGCCGCGTCGGTCGCCGACCTGACTGCCGCGATGGGGATCACGCCACCCAGCCTCTACACCGCCTTCGGTGACAAGGAGCGTCTTTTCCTCGAAGCGATCGAGTCCTACCTCAAGGGCCCGGGCGGGTTCGGCGCGCGGGCGCTCGCCGAGGAGCCGACGGCGCGCGGGGCGGTGCAGCGGCTGCTGGAGGAGGGCGCAGCGCAGCTGACTGACGCCTGCCAGCCGCACGGTTGCATGATGGTCATGGCGACGACGAACTGCTCCGTCGCTGCCGAGCGCGTGCAAGCCCTGGTCGCCAAGCGGCGCGCCCTGTACGTCAGGAGCATTGCGGAGCGGATCCAGAGAGGCATCGACGATGGAGAGCTGCCGGCCGGCACCGATGCGCGTGCGCTCGCCAACTTCTATGCGACCGTCTACCAGGGCATGTCGATGCAGGCCAAGGACGGCGCTTCGAGGAAGAGCCTCCTCGCCAGCGTGGAAATGGCGATGAGTTCGTGGCCGGCGGCACCGGAGCGTGCCGGGCCGGGGAAGAGGGCAAGGTCGTAGGCAGGCCGCCATTTCTGGGTTACCGCCGTGCGAAGATCCCGGCGCCGGCGATTCGACGTCGCCGTGCCCGGAGACGTGGCCGAGCGGTCTAAGGCAGCAGTCTTGAAAACTGCCGGGGGGGCGACTCCCCCGTGAGTTCGAATCTCACCGTCTCCGCCAGCCATGCGGGCCAGGTCGGCCGACCGGCCTATCAGAACGGCAAGGGCTGCGCACACTCGGGACGTAATCCTGACGGCAGGTTTTGCCTCGCCGCGGCCTGAAGCAGCGGCCGGCGCCGGCGGGCGCCGCGTGTTTCGCAGACACTGCGACGGCACGATGGCTGCACAGGGGCCGGGCTGCCCGTCCTCGCACCGATGAACACTGCCGCCGCCGCCGCCCCGCCCGCCTTCGACCCTGCTCCGGACGGGCCGCGCAGCCTGCCCGAGGTCCATCGCTCGATCCATGTCCCGGCCGCCGACGCGAACGGCTCCGGCATGCGCCGGATGCTCGCCTACTTCGGCCCGGGCTACCTGGTCGCCGTCGGCTACATGGATCCGGGAAACTGGGCGACCTCGCTGGCCGGCGGCTCCCAGTTCGGCTACACGCTGCTCGCCGTCATCCTGCTCTCGAACATGATGGCGATGCTGTTCCAGGCGGCGGCCGTGCGCCTGGGCCTCGGCGCCGGGCTCGACCTGGCGCAGGCCTGCAAGAAGAACTTCTCCCGGCCGGTGAACCTGCTCCTCTGGGTCTTCTGCGAGATCGCCATCGTCGCCTGCAACCTGGCCGAGGTGATCGGCATGGCGATCGGCCTGAACCTGCTCTTCGGCATCCCGCTCCTCGGCGGTGTCTGCATCACCTTCCTCGACGTCATGCTGATCCTGGCCCTGCAGACGCGCGGCTTCCGCTGGCTCGAGGCGGTGATCGTGGTGCTGGTGGGGACGATCGGCGTCTGCTTCGCCTTCCAGATGGCCTGGCTGCAACCGTCGTTCGCCGCCGTGCTGGGCGGCTTCGTGCCGCGGCCCGAGATCGTTACCAATCCGGAGATGCTCTACCTCGCCATCGGGATCATCGGGGCCACGGTGATGCCGCACAACCTGTACCTGCACTCCTCGATCGTGCAGACGCGGCGCCATGTGCAGACGACCGAGGGCAGGCGCGAGGCGGTCCGCTTCGCGACGATCGACTCGACCCTCGCCCTCGGCCTGGCGCTGCTCGTCAACGCCAGCATCCTGATCCTCGCCGCCGGCGCCTTCCACCGGCCTGGAGTCGGCACGGTCACCGAGCTCAGCGAGGCCTACGAGCTGCTGTCGCCGCTGCTCGGCGTCGGCGCGGCGAGCGCTCTTTTCGGCGTCGCTCTGCTGTGCTCGGGGCTGAGCTCGTCGGTCACGGGCACGCTTGCCGGCCAGATCGTCATGGAAGGCTTCCTGGACATCCGCATGACGCCGGCCCTGCGCGCGCTCCTGACGCGTGCCATCGCCATCGTCCCGGCCATCGCGGTGACGGCCTGGTACGGCAGCGCCGGCGCCAACTCGATGCTGGTCTTCAGCCAGGTCGTGCTCAGCATGCAGCTGCCCTTCGCCATCGTGCCTCTGCTCATGTTCACGACCAGCCGCAAGCATCTGGGCGCGCTCGCCTTCGGCCGCCGGACCGCCACCTTGCTGTGGACGGCGGCCGCGGTGGTCGTGACGCTCAACGTCTGGATGCTGCAGCGGCTGTTTTCCGCCTGAGGCGCCGGCTCGGGCTTGGCTGCATCCGACCCCGCCTCGCCCACGTATCCTCTTTCCGATGAGCAGGGGCGAATGCGAGGACGGGCCACCCGGCCGCCGTGCGGCCAGAGCCCGCTCGTCGCGGCTCTGGGTGGCATCGCTGCTCCTGATCGCCCTTCCGCTCATCGGCCTGTCAGGTGTGCTGGCGCAACTGCTCGGCACGACGCACGTCCATCGTCCGGCGGCGGTGCACGGCGATCCGCTCCAGGGCTGGCAGGACTTTCGCCGGATCGTCGTCGGCGCTGCGGCTGCCCGCACGACGCACGGCCACACGCTCTGGCTGAAGCACCGGCATGGCGCGGCCGATGCGACCGTTCTCGCCCTGGGGCCCGCAGGGCCAGGGTCGACGTCCGCCGATGCCGTTCCTTCGCTCGTCGCGTCGATCGTGCTTCATGCCGCGACGATGCCCGAGCCCGGTCTGCACGTGCCGGAGGTTTCGTCGTTGCGGTGGAGGCAGGAACCGCCGGGACGCTTCAAGAGCTTGGCTTGGGCGCCACCTGAGCGTCCGCCGAAGGCGTAGGTCGCCTTCGAGCTCGCCCGAGCTCGCCAGAGCCCGCCATGCGGTCCACGGGGATCGCTCGGCACCCCCTTCGGCCGCCGAAACGCGGCGCGGACCATCCATCGGGCCATCCGTTCCTTCGCGCGCGTCCACGGCGCGACGCATCGGACGCTGGCCCTACTCGAGGACTCTCATGAAACACCTGCACGGGCCGTCTGCCGCCCGGCTTCCCTGTCGCTGGACCCCCGTCTCGCGCCCTTGCGCAGCGGCCATCGTCCTGCTCGCCGGCACCGCTGCCCATGCCGGCGGCGAACAAGTCCTGGAGAAGGTCGAGATCACCGGGAACTCGACCAACCTCGTCGGTGTGGCCGACTCTGCCAACGTCGGTACCGTGACCAAGAAGCAGCTCGATGCACGGACGGTATACCGGCCCGCCGAGCTGCTGGAGAGCACGCCCGGGCTGATCGTCAGCCAGCACAGCGGCGAGGGCAAGGCCAACCAGTTCTATCTGCGCGGTTTCAATCTGGACCACGGCACGGACCTGCGCACGACCGTCGACGGCATGGTCGTCAACCAGCGTTCGCACGGGCATGGCCAAGGCTGGACCGACCTCAACTTCATCATTCCCGAGCTGGCGACCGGCCTGCAGTACAGGAAGGGCCCGTACTACGCCAGCGAAGGCGACTTTTCGTCGGCAGGCGCGGTGAGCCTGAGCTACGCCAACGCCCTGGCGCAGGGAATCGCGAGCGTGGCGCTCGGCGAGAACGGCTACCGCCGCGCCCTGGTCGCCAGCTCGCGCCGTCTCGGCCCGGGCGAGTTCCTGTACGCATTCGAAGGCCTGCGCAACGACGGCCCGTTCGAGAACCCGGACGACTACCGGAAGGTCAATGCCGTGCTCCGCTACAGCCAGGGCGACCTGGCGAACGGATCGAACATCACCGCCATGGCCTACCGGGCCAGGTGGAACGCCACCGACCAGATTCCGCAGCGGGCGATCGACAGCGGTCTGATCCGCAATCGCTTCGACGCCATCGACCCGAGCGACGGCGGCAGCGCGCATCGTTACAGCCTCTCGGGCGAGTGGCGCCGCAGTACCGAGGCCGGCGTCACCAAGGTCCAGGCTTATCTCATCGGCTGGCAGCTCAAGCTGTTCTCGAACTTCACCTACTTCCTGGACGATCCGGTGAACGGCGACCAATTCAGCCAGCCCGACCGGCGCACGACCAGCGCGGTCAACGCGAGCCACACCCTGCGCACGCCGTTTTCCGGCCGCGACTCGGACACCACGATCGGCCTGCAGATCCAGAACGACAACATCTTCAATTCGCTGAACAGCACCCGGGCGCGCCAGCTCCTGTCGACCACCCGCTCCGACCACATCGTCGAAAGCAGCGTGGGTGTCTACGTCGAGAACACGACCCGCTGGAGCGAATGGTTCCGTACCGTCGCCGGTCTGCGTGCCGACCATTACCGATTCAAGGTGGCGAGCGACAACCCGGCCAACAGCGGCAAGGCGTCAGACAGCATCGTCAACCCGAAGCTGAACCTGATCTTCGGGCCCTGGGCGAAAACCGAGTACTACGTCAACCTCGGTGGCGGCTTTCACAGCAACGATGCGCGCGGCACGACGATCACCGTCGACCCCAGGACAGGCGGACCCGTCGACAAGGTATCGCCGCTGGTGCGCTCGAAGGGGCATGAGGTCGGGCTGCGAACGACCTTGCTTCCCGGCCTGCAGACGTCGCTCGCGGTGTATCGGCTCGATTTCGATTCGGAGCTGCTCTTCGTGGGCGACGCCGGCGGCACCGAAGCGAGTCGGCCGAGCCGGCGGACCGGTTTCGAGCTGGCGAACTACTACAAGCTCGACGACCGGCTGACGATCGACGCCGACATCGCCTTCGCGCGGGCGCGGTTCAGGAATGCCGGCCCGGCCGGCGATCGCATCCCCGGCGCCGTGGAGGGCGTCGCCTCGTTCGCGCTGGCGGTCGACAACGTCGGGCCCTGGTTCGGCGCCTTGCAGTTCCGCTACTTCGGCCCGCGCCCGCTGACCGAGGACAACAGCGTCCGCTCGAAAAGCACCGGCATCTTCAACGGTCGCATCGGCTACAAGTTCAGCAAGTCGGTGCAGATCGAGCTGGAAGCCTTCAACCTGACCAACCGCAAGGCGACGGCCATCGACTACTTCTATACCTCGAGGCTGCCCGGGGAAGCGAGCGGCGGCGTCGACGACATTCACTTTCACCCGATCGAGTCGCGATCGTTCCGCGTCGCGCTGATCGCGAGCTTCTGAACGAGGGCAGGCGTTCCCCCGGTCAGCACGCGATCTGAAAGATCTCGCGCGTCGCAGGCCCGATCCGGGCTGCGGTCAGCTTGCCGCCCCAGGCGCAGCCGGTATCCAGGCCGAGCAGGTCGGGGCGGTCGAGCAGGCCGAGCGACGACCAATGGCCGAAGGCGATCGCCTGCCCGGCGGTGCGCCGGCCGGGCGCGTCGAACCAGGGATGAAAGCCCGGCGGTGCCGCGTCGGCGCCGTCCTTGACGGTGAACTCCAGCCGTCCCTCGGCCGAGACGAAGCGGATGCGCGTGAGCGTGTTGAGGGTGAAGCGCAGCCGTTCCTTGTCGGTGCGAACGTCGCTCCAGCACGAGGGATCGTTGCCGAACATCGCGTCGAGGAACGCGCGCGGCGCCGCTTCGCGCAGGGCTCGCTCCAGCGCGCCGGCGAGCGACAGCGTCGTCTGGAGATCCCATTGCGGCACCACGCCGGCATGCAGCATCAGCCAGCCGTGCGCGTGCACCGCCATGCGCCGCTGGCGCAGCCATTCGAGCCAGGCGTCGCGGTCCGGTGCGTCGAGGATGTCGTCGAAGCTGTCAGTGCGGTGGCGCGGGCGCACGCCGGCGGCCACGGCCAGCAGGTGCCAGTCGTGGTTGCCGAGGACGCAGACCGCGGCGTCGCCGAGATCGCGCAGCCGGCGCAGGGTGGCCAGCGACGCCGGCCCCCGGTTGACCAGATCGCCGAGCACGTAGACGCGGTCTCGCGACGGGCTGAAGGCGATGGTGCCCAGAAGCCGTGCGAGTGCGTCGTCGCAGCCCTGGATGTCGCCCACCACGTAGTTCATCGCGCGCCCGCCCGGCCGACGGGAGGGCGCGGCGCGGCGCCTCGGGGGGCAGCGAACGAAGTGAGCGCGGGGGCGTGCATTGACCTGATTCTGCTACGCTCGTTCTCCGCTTACGCCCGCGCCCGCGCATGGACGTTGCCTTACTGCTCTTCCTGATCTTCCTCAATTCGCTGTTCGCCATGTCCGAGATGGCGCTCACCGCCAGCCGCAAGGCGAGGCTGCAGGTGATGGTCGAGACCGGCGAGGCGGGCGCCCGGCAGGCGATGACGCTGCACGAGGACCCGACCCGCTTCCTCTCGGTCGTGCAGATCGGCATCACCTCGATCGGCATCCTCAATGGAATCGTCGGCGAGGCCGCCTTCTCGGTCCCCTTCGCCGGCTGGCTGCGCTCGAATTTCGAGATGGGCGATCGCGCGGCGGGCCTCACGGCCACGGGACTGGTCGTGATCATCATCACCTTCCTCACCATCGTCTTCGGCGAGCTGGTGCCGAAGCGGATCGGCCAGATGTACCCGGAATCGGTCGCCCGCGTGGTGTCGCGGCCGATGGAGGTGCTGTCGCGGCTGACGCGGCCCTTCGTGCGCCTGCTCACGGCCTGCACGGAGGGCACGCTGCGCGTGCTCGGCCTGCGCAACGTCCCCGAGCGGAGCGTGACCGAGGAGGAGATCGAGGCCAGCCTCGAGGAGGGCGTCGACGCCGGCGTGATCGAGGCGCACGAGCACCAGATGGTGCGCAACGTCTTCCGCCTCGACGACCGCCAGGTCGGCTCGATGATGATCCCGCGCGCCGAGATCGTCTGGCTCGACGTGTCGAACACCGCGGACGAGGTGCTGCAGGTGATCCGCGAAGCCGACCACTCGCGCTATCCGGTCTGTCGCGACGGCCTCGACGACGTCGTCGGCGTCATCAGCGCGCAGAAGCTGCTGCTGCAGGCGATGCAGGGCGAGCCGCTGAACCTGGCGCTGGACCTGCCGCCGCCGGTCTTCGTTCCGGAAACGCTCTCCGGCATGGAGCTGCTCGAGCAGTTCCGCGCCACGGCGCCGCAGATCGTCTTCGTCGTCGACGAGTACGGCGAGGTGCAGGGGATGATCACCGTGCGCGACGTGCTGGAGGCGATCACCGGCGAGTTCAGCACCCAGACGGACGCCGACTCGTGGGCGGTGCAGCGCCACGACGGCAGCTGGCTGTTCGACGGCCTGATCCCGATCCAGGAGCTGAAGGACCGGCTGCCGCTGAAGGAGCTTCCGGAGGAGGACCGCGGCCGCTACAACACGCTCGCCGGGATGATCATGCTGCTGCTCGGGCGCCTGCCCGATGCCGCCGACTCGGTCGAGTGGGACGGCTGGCGCTTCGAGGTGGTCGATCTCGACGGCAAGCGCGTCGACAAGGTGCTGGCCTCGGTGCTGCCGCGCGACGCCGAACAGCCGCCGCTGCGGCACGACGAATGAGCGGGTGGCTCTTCGAGCGCACGCTCGGCAGTGCTGCGATGGCCGAACGGTTCGGCGATCGCGCGCTGGTCGCGGCGATGCTGTCCTTCGAGGCGGCGCTGGCGCAGGCCGAGGCCGACGAAGGCGTGATACCCGCGGCGGCGGCGGCGGCCATCGTCGCTGCCTGCGCCGACGAGCCGGACATCGACGTGCTCGTGGCGGAAGCGCGCATCGCCGGCAGCCTCGCCATCCCGCTGGTCCGGCACCTGACCCGGCGCGTGGCGGCCGCCGACGAAGCGGCGGCCGGCTTCGTGCACTGGGGCGGCACGAGCCAGGACGTGATCGACACGGCGATGGTGCTGGCGACGCGCCACGCCCTCGAACTGCTCGACGCCGACCGGCAGCGCCTGCTGGCCGCGCTGGTTCGCCTGGCGCGCCGGCATCTCGACACGCCGATGCTCGCCCGCACCTTGATGCAGCCGGCGCAGGTCGTCAGCGTCGGCTTGAGGCTCGTCGCCTGGATCGCGCCCCTGGTGCGCGCCGGCGAGCGGCTGGCGCGCGCGCGCACCGCCGCGCTGCAGCTCCAGTTCGGTGGTGCGGTGGGAACGCTCGCGACCCTCGGCGAGCGCGGTCCGGCCGTCGCGCAGCGTCTGGCCGACCGGCTGGGGCTCGCCGTCGCCCCCGGTGCCTGGCACACGCAGCGCGACGCCTGGGTCTCGCTCGCCTGCGAGGTCGCGGTGCTGTGCGGCTCGCTCGGAAAGGTCGGCCACGACGTCGCCCTGCTGGCGCAGGCCGAGGTGGGCGAGATGGCCGAGCCGGCCGGGCTCGGCCGAGGCGGGTCGTCGGCGATGCCGAACAAGCGCAACCCGGTCGCGGCCATGACGGCCATCGCCGCGGCGACGCGGGCGCCGCACCAAGTGGCGGCGCTGCTTGCGTCGATGCCGCAGGAGCACGAGCGCAGCCTCGGTCGCTGGCAGGCCGAGCTCGCCGAGTGGCCGGCGCTGTTTCTCGCCACGCACGGTGCGCTCGTCGCGCTCGCCGATGCGGCCGAGGGCCTCGAGGTCGACGCGGCCCGGATGCGCGCCAACATCGAGGCGCAGCGCGGTGCCGTCTTTGCCGAGGCAGCGGCCGCTGTGATGGCGCGCTCGGTCGGCAAGAGCCGGGCGCACGAGCGGGTCGCGGCGTGGTCGGCCGAGGCGGCCCGATCCGCCGGCGCCGACCTGCGCGCGCTGGCCCGCGCCGCCGTGCGCGACGACGTCACGCTCGCGGCGGTCGACGCGGCCGATCTCGACGCGGTGTTCGACATCGACGCGGCGGCGCGCCGCGCCGGTGCCATCGCCCGGGTCCAGCTCGACGCCTTGCACGTGTCCTCTTCCTCGTCCGGAGACCTCCCATGAGCGATCGCTCGCCACCCTCCGATCGGTCCGACGACTTCGAGCGGGGCCTCGCCAACCGGCGCGCCGTGCTCGGCGACGCCTGGGTCGACAAGTCGCTGGATGGCGCGACCGACTTCAACGCCGAGTTCCAGGACCTGATCACGCGCTATGCCTGGAACGACATCTGGGGCCGGCCCGGGCTCGACCACGACACGCGCCGCCTCCTCGTCCTCGGCATGACCATGGCCCTGGCGCGATGGGAGGAGTTCGAGCTGCACTGCCGGGCCGCGATCCAGGGCGGCGTCGACCTCGGCAAGATCAAGGAGACGCTGATGCAGGGCGCGATCTACTGCGGCGTGCCGGCAGCCAACACCGCGTTCAAGCTGACGACCGACATCCTTCGTGCCGAAGGCCGCGCACCCGCGCCGCAGCCGCTGTCGGCAGCGTCACGGGTCGCCGTCCACCACACCTTCAGCGCGCCGCAAATCCGCGTCGCCGTGCAGGGCGAGGGACCACCGGTGGTGCTCAGCCACGCGCTCGGCCTCGACGTGCACATGTGGGACGCGTTCGCAACGCGCCTGGCCGCCACCCACACCGTCCTGCGCTACGACCACCGCGGCCACGGCGGCTCGGCGCGGCCGCCCGGCCCTTATGCGATCGACGACCTCGTCGACGACGCGGCCCGCGTCATCCGCGAATGGGGCCGCGGTCCGGTCGCCTGGATCGGCCTGTCGATGGGCGGCATGGTCGGCCAGGGCCTCGCCGTGCGACACCCGGGATTGCTGGCCAGTGCCGTGCTCGCGAACACGACCTCGCGCTACCCCGACGCAGCTCGGCCGGTGTGGACGGCGCGGATCGAGGCGGTCGAGAAAGGCGGTATGCCGGCGGTCGCCGAGGCCGTCGTCGAGCGCTACCTGCATGCCGAACACCGGGCCGCGCATCCGCAGGAAGCGGCGACGCTGCGCGCGCGGCTGCTGCGCACGCATCCGCAGGGGTATGTCGCGGCCTGCCACGCCGTGTCCGGCGTCGACTGGCTCGACCGGCTCGCGACGGTGACCACGCCGACGCTCGTCATCGCCGGCGGCCGCGATGCCGGCGCGACACCGGAGATGGCGAAGGCGATCGCCGATCGCATCCCCGGCGCGCAACTCGAGGTCTTCGCCGACGCCTCGCACCTCAGCGTCGCCGAGGTGCCGGACGCCTTCTTCGCCACCATCTCGGCGTTCCTGGCCCGCACCGGAACCTGACTTCCGCTTTCGCCCAGAATGCGCCTTTCGCCCGGAGCAGCGGGCGAGCTGAACGGACGTACCCATGAGCAAAGCATTCGCCTCGCAGGCCGACCTCGCCGAGAAGAAGGTCAGCTTCACGAAACTTTCCGACAACGCCTACGCCTACACCGCCGAGGGCGACCCCAACACCGGCGTCGTCATCGGCGACGAGTCGGTGATGGTGATCGACACGCAAGCGACGCCGGTGATGGCGGAAGACGTCATCCGGCGCATCCGCGAGGTCACCGACAAGCCTGTCAAGCACGTCGTGATGAGCCACTACCACGCGGTGCGCGTGCTCGGCGCGAGCGCGTACGACGCGAGCGAGGTGATCGCCAGCGAGGACACGCGCGACCTCATCGTCGAGCGCGGCTCGGCCGACATGAAGAGCGAGATCGAGCGCTTCCCGCGCCTGTTTCGCGCCGTCGAGACGATCCCCGGCCTGACCTGGCCGACCGTGACTTTCCGCGGCCGCATGACGCTGTGGCTCGGCTCCCTCGAGGTGCAGCTGATCCAGCTCGGCCCCGGCCACACCAAGGGCGACACCGTGGCCTGGCTGCCGCAGCAGAAGATCCTCTTCAGCGGCGACCTCGTCGAGTACGGCGCCACGCCCTACGCCGGCGATGCCTACTTCAGCGACTGGCCGACGACGCTCGGCAACGTCGCCGCGCTCGGCGCCGAGCAGGCGGTTCCCGGCCGCGGCGCGGCGCTGACCAGCGCGGCGATGTGCGCCGAGGGCATCGCCGGCACGCGCTCCTTCATCGCCGAAATGTTCGAAAGCGTGAAGGCGGGCGTCGCCAAGGGCCACGACCTGAAGCGCGTGCATGCCGACACCGACGCGCTGCTGCGGCCGAAGTACGGCCACTGGGTCATCTACGAGCACTGCATCCCGTTCGACGTGTCGCGGGCCTACGACGAGGCCACCGGCCACCGCGATCCGCGCATCTGGACGGCGGACCGCGACAAGGCGATGTGGGTGTCCCTGGGAACGTGACCATGACGACTTCGACCAGCGACGCCGCGGCGCGCTTCGGCAGCGGCCGGGCGGTCCGGCGCATCGAGGACCGGGCCCTCCTGATGGGCGCCGGCCGCTTCACCGACAATCTGCTGCACGACGGCGCCGCCTTCATCGCCTTCCAGCGCTCGCCCTACGCGCATGCGCGGATCCTCGCCATCGATGCCGAAGCGGCGCGGGCCATGCCCGGCGTGCTCGCCGTCTACACCGGCGCGGAGCTGGTCGCCGCCGGCGTCCAGCCGATGCCGACGACGACCGACTTCCGCCGCGCCGACGGGCGCACGACCGTGACGCCGGCGCGGCGCGCGCTCGCGCACGAGTTCGCGCGCTTCGTCGGCGAGCCGGTCGCCGCGGTCGTCGCGGAGACGCGCGAGGCGGCACGCGATGCGGCCGAGGCGATCGCCGTCGACTACGAGGACCTCCCGGCAGTCGTCAGCGCGCGTGCCGCCGTCGCCGAGGGCGCGACTGCGGTCACCGCCGAGGCGCCCGACAACATCGCTGCCGAGATGCGGCACGGCGATGCCGCGCGCGCCGCCGAAGCGTTCGCGCGCGCTGCGGTGCGGATCGAGCTCGACCTCGTCAACCAGCGCGTCGCGCCGGTCTCGATGGAGCCGCGCAGCAACGCCGCGTCCTTCGACGCCGGCAGCGGTCGCCTCACGGTGCGCATCAGCAACCAGATGCCGACGGCGGTGGCGGCCGGCATCTCCGGCGCCTTGCCCGGGCTGGCGCAGGACCGCGTCCACGTCCTGATCGGCGACGTCGGCGGCGGCTTCGGCATGAAGACCGGCATCTACCCGGAGGACATCGTCGTCGCGCACGCGGCACGCGCGCTCGGCCGGGCCGTGCGCTGGCAGGCCGATCGCAGCGAGGACTTCCTGTCGGCATCGCACGGCCGCGACGTCAGCAGCCGCGCCGAGCTCGCCCTCGATGCCGCCGGCAAGGTGCTCGCGCTGCGCGTGCATTCGCTGGCCAACGTCGGCGCCTACGCCACCGCCACGGGGGTCGTGATCCAGCTGCTGATCGGGCCGTGGGTTTCGACCAGCGTCTACGCCATCCCGGCCATCGACCTGCACCTGCAGGCGGTCCTCAGCCACACGACGCCGACCGGCGCCTACCGCGGCGCCGGCCGGCCGGAAGCGATCTACCTGATCGAGCGCCTGTTCGACGCCGCCGCGCGCGAGATGAACATCGACCCGGCGGAGCTGCGCCGGCGCAACCTGCTCGCCCCCGCGCAGATGCCCTACACGAACCCGATGGGCCAGGTCTACGACAGCGGTGCGTTCGAGAAAATCCTCGACCAGGGCCTGGCGCTGGCCGACTGGGGCGGCTACGCGGCGCGCCGCGACGCCTCGCAGCGGCGCGGCCTCCTGCGCGGGCGCGGCATCGCCACCTTCCTGGAGTGGACCGGCGGCAATGTCTTCGAGGAGAAGGTGAGCGTCGACGTGACCCCGGACGGCACGATCGAGATCTTCTCGGCGACGCAGGCCATGGGGCAGGGCATCGCGACCAGCTATGCGCAGCTCGCCGTCGACGTCTTCGGCGTGCCGATCGAGCGCATCCGCGTCGTCCAGGGCGACACCGACCGCGGCAACGGCTTCGGCAGCGCCGGCTCGCGCTCCCTGTTCACCGGCGGGTCGGCGGTTCGCGACGCCTCCGAGCGCACGGTCGAGCATGCGAAGGCGCTTGCCGGCGAGGCGCTCGAGGCGGCGGCGGCCGACATCGAATACCGCGCCGGCCGTTTCGCCGTCGTCGGCACCGACCTCGGCATCGACCTCTTCGCGCTCGCCGGCAAGCAGCCCGGCGCGCGCATCCACCTCGACTCGAGCACCACCGTCGGCGGGCCGACCTGGCCGAACGCCTGCCACGTCTGCGAAGTCGAGGTCGACCCGGACACCGGCGACGTGCGCGTCGTCGCCTACGCCTCGGTCAACGACATCGGCCGCGTCATCAGCCCGACGATCGCGCGCGGCCAGGTAGAGGGCGGCGCGGTGCAGGGCATCGGCCAGGCCCTCTGCGAGCAGGTCGTCTACGACCCGGGCAGCAGCCAGCTCGTCACCGGCAGCCTGATGGACTACGCGCTGCCGCGCGCCGACGTCGGCGTGGACTTCCGGACCGAATTCGACACCTCGATCCCGTGCGCGCTCAACCCGCTCGGCGTCAAGGGCGTCGGCGAGCTGGGCACCATCGGGGCGACACCGGCGGTGATGAATGCGGTGATCGACGCACTGGCAGGCGCCGGCCTCGGCCGCCGCGCCGAGGCGCTCGAGATGCCGGCGACGCCGGCTCGCGTCTGGCAGCTGCTGCAGGGCGCGGGCGGCGGCGCCTGAGCCGGCGGCGCGGCTCAGGCCGGATCCGGAACGAACGAAGGGAAAGCCTCGGGCTGGCGCGGCAGCGGCCGCGCCCGCGGGATGACGCCGCTGGCAAGCAGGTTGGCGTGGCTGTCGTAGCGCACCTGGACGATCTCGGCCGGCTGCTGCGACGCGCGCTCGAAGGCGGTCTGCGTCGTCGGCGAATACTCGCGCTCGCCGTGGCCGGTGCCGATCCGCTCGTTGCGGGCCGGCGATTCGCGCTGCATGCGCTCGGAAGAAGGCGCCGGCGCTGCGGCGCTCTTGGCTGCTTCGGCTTCGCTGCTCGGGCGTCGATCCTCCTGGGCACTGCCCACCGCGCCGCGGTCGCGCGCGACCGGAGGCTGCTCGCGCCAGTGCGGCACCGGCTCGGGCACGCGCTCGCGGAAGACGGCGGCGCCGATCACGCCGACGTTGTCCGGCCGCTGCGTGCGGGCGGCGTACGAGTCGGGCAGGGCGGTGAAGTAGAAGGCCGCCGCCTCGCTGGTGCTCTTGCGCCAGCCGGTGATCTCGGCAGTCTGGTACGCGGCCAGGACGTAGCCGGTCTGGCCCGTCGCCGCGGTCTCGCCGCTGACGGCGTTGACGCCGTCGACCGACAGCACGACCAGGACGCGTGATCCGGTGCGGTTGCTCAGGCGGACGGCGTAGCGGTCGCCGGGGCGTCCGGCGACGTAGGTGGCGCCGCGGTGGCGCCAGGTCGGGAGCACGTCGGCCCGGCCGCGGTCGACGATCTGCACGTCGACGAGGGCACCGACGGCGTGGGCGGGTAGCGAACTGCAGGCGCCGGCCGCGGCGGCGGCGAGGGCGAGGGCGAGCAGGGTGCGGCGGGTCGGCATGCGAGGCTCCGTGGAGAGTGGGTAGCCCGTTGCACGGCCGACCGCGCGGAACGGGGTGAACCACGGCCGCTTTCGTGGACCGACGGTTTCCCTGCGTGAAGGAGCCGGTCGGGCCTGACGCTGCGGCCAGCCGACCGCTCAGCCGGCGCCGGGGTGGCTGCGCGGGACCGGGTATGCCGCGCCGACGATCAGCCCGTGCGGCGCTGCTTCCTGCGCCGCCCCATCCAGCCGAGCGCCGCCAGGCCGCCCAGCATCAGGGCGTAGGTCTCCGGCTCCGGGATCGGCGCGATCAGTGCACCGCGGATCTCTCCGGCCGGGAACTGAATGGTGTGGAAGTTGATGTACGAGCGCCCGGCGAGGATGTTTCGCCACGATTTCGCGGCATCGCGGCTCGGCACGGTGTAGGCGATGTTGAACGAGATCTCGGGCAGCGCGACGGGATCGCAGGGACCGCCGCGAGGCCGATAGTTGCTCAGCACGTCAAGGCCGCACAATGATCTCCCTTCCTTTCCCGACAGGTGCCCCATGGTCGTGCTGCTCGCCGGTGCCGTTCTGGTGCTCATGGGCCTCTTCTCCGGCGCCCTTCTCGTGGCGGGGCCGTTCGGTCTGGCCGGTGGGTCTCCGGGCCTCGCGCTCTGGATCCTCTTTCCGCTGTTCACCCTGGTCGGCTACATGATGACCGTCGCCGGTTCGAGGACGTCCCAGGTTCAGGGCTTCTCGTTCGGCGTCTCTTGCGCGCTGCTGGTGCTGGCGGTCCTGGCCGCCGTGGCGCTCATGCTGTCGGCAACTTCGTTCGTTGCGCCCGAAGCAGGCACGTTGTCGCTCTGGTATGTCTTCGCCGTTGCCGGCGCCCTCGGCAGCATCGGCGCGGCGTCGAAGGGAAGCGTATCCCGCACCGCGTGAGCGACATCACAGGGAGACGACCATGAGCGTCCGCATCGAAGACACCAGCGACGCCATCGCGGAAGACGTCGCGGCCATCGGCCGACTCGACGTGGTTCCGGCACTGCTGCGCATCGTCTGCGACGTGACGGGCATGGGCTTCTCGGCAGTCGCCCGGGTGACGTCCGGTACGTGGACGGCTTGCGCGGTGCACGACAGGCTGGGCTTCGGCCTCGCCGCCGGTGACCAGCTCGACATCGATACCACCCTCTGTCGCGAATCCCGCGAATCGCGCGCGATGGTCGTCTTCGACCACGCCAGCGCGGACCCCTGCTATCGCGACCACCCGACGCCGCGCCTCTATGGGATCGAGAGCTACATCTCGGTCCCGATCGTGCTGCCCACGGGCGAGTACTTCGGTAATCTCTGCGCCTTGGACCGACATCCTGCCAAGGTCTCCGATCCACGTGTCGTCGGCATGTTCACGGGCTTCGCCGAGCTGATCGCAGCGCAGCTCGCCAACGACCGCGCCAGCGCCGAGCAGCGCGCGGCCCTGGCCAACGAGCGAGCCGAGCGTGAGCTCCGCGAACAGTTCATCGCCATCCTCGGACACGACCTGCGTGGGCCGCTGACCGGCGTGCTCGCCGGGGCGGACTACCTCCAGCTTCCCAGCGCAGCGCTCCAGCCGCGCGCCGCTGCGGTCGCCAGGCGCATCGGCAGCAGCGCCCGCCGGATGTCGCGCCTCATCGACGACATTCTCGACTTCGCCAAGGGTCGCCTGGGCGGCGGCTTCGAGCTGCACGTGGCCGATGTGCACGACGTTGCCGAGGCCCTGCGCGAGGTGGTGGCCGAGCACCAGCTGAGCCACCCCGACCGGGAGCTCGAGGTCGCCATCGACGCCGGCCGTCCGGTCCGCTGCGATCGAGGTCGTCTGCAGCAGCTGGTGTCCAACCTGCTCGGCAACGCGCTCGTCCATGGCTCCCCGTCCGAACCCATCTCCCTTTCAGCGACGATCGACGACAGCTCGATCACGGTAACGGTCACCAACCAGGGCGAGCCCATCCCGCAGGACAGCCTGCCCAACATCTTCACGCCGTTCTGGCGCAGCTCGACGTCGACGGCCCGCCGCGGGCTCGGCCTCGGGCTGTTCATCTGCGACCAGATCGCCCGGGCGCACGGCGGTTCGCTGGAAGTGATTTCCGCGAGGAGCACGGGCACCACGTTCGCAGCGCGCCTGCCCATCGATGCCCGACTGGTCCCGGCCCGGGCTTCGACCCTCGAGGGCGTGGCGTCGGCATTTGGCCGGGCGAGCAGGACCCGGGACTGAGGCCCGGTCAACGGACAGCGCTGCGGGCCGGACGGGGGTGGAATTGGTGCCGGCGAGAAGAGTCGAACTCCCGACCTTCGCATTACGAATGCGCTGCTCTACCAACTGAGCTACGCCGGCGTCGACCGTCGCCGTGGCGATCGATCTAAAGCCGATGATTCTACCAGCGAGGCTCGCAAGACCTTGCCGTTGCGGGATGGGTTCGTCCGAATGCACGGCCCTGAC
This sequence comes from Rhizobacter sp., assembly GCF_031412495.1. GTDB lineage: Bacteria > Pseudomonadota > Gammaproteobacteria > Burkholderiales > Burkholderiaceae_C > Schlegelella_A. The sequence goes on from NZ_JANODC010000428.1 coordinate 44,632, forward strand.
GAGCTGCGCCACGATCCTGCATCCCCACTGACCGTCCCTACCATGACCCGACCATCGCAGCCGCGTCGCCTCCTGCTCACGCTGCTCGCCGCCGCCGCCGCGGGGGCGCCGGCCCTCGCCGGCGCCCAGGCAGCCGTCTTCCCGAACCGGCCCATCACCCTCATCGTTCCCTGGCCGGCGGGCGGCTCGACGGATCGTCACCACCGCCTGCTCGCCGAGCTCGCGGGAAAGCACCTGGGCCAGAGCATCATCGTCGAGAACAAGCCGGGTGGCGGCGGCACGACGGGCCCGGGAACCATGGCGCTGACGGCCAAGCCCGACGGCTACACGATCGCGCAGTACCCGATGGGCATGCTGCGTGTGCCGCACATGCAGAAGGTGCAATGGGATCCCCTGAAGGACTTCACCTTCATCATGGGCGTCTCGGGCTACACCTTCGGCCTGACGGTGCGCGCCGACTCGCCCTACAAGACCTTCAACGAGTACATCGAGGCCGCGCGCAAGAGCCCGGGCAAGATCGACTACGGCTCCACCGGCATCGGCACCTCGCCGCACCTGCTGTTGGAGGAGCTCGCCGGCAATGCCAAGGTCACCCTCAACCACATCCCGTTCAAGGGCAACGCCGACCTGACCCAGGCGATCCTCGGCGGCCACGTCATGGCGCAGAGCGACGCCTCCGGCTGGGACAAGCTGGTCGAGGCCGGCCAGCTGCGCCTGCTCGTGACCTTCGGCGAGAAGCGCACCAAGCGCTGGCCGAACGTGCCGACGGCGCAGGAGCTCGGCTACAACGTCGTCTCGACCTCGCCGTACGGGCTGGTCGGGCCCAAGGGCATGGACCCGGCCGTGGTCAAGACGCTGCACGACGCGTTCAGAAAGGCCATGGACGAGCCGCGCCACCTCGAGCTGCTCGACCAGCTGAACCAGGACGCCTGGTATCGGAGCGGCGACGACTACGCGAAGTGGGCGAACCAGACCTTCGTGCGCGACAAGGCCCTGATCGATCGCCTCGGTCTGGCCGCCGCGAAGTAGGTTATGCCAGCTCGAAAGGCGGGAGCTTCTTCTCTACCGCGACGTTCCTGAGCGTCGCGTAGCGAGGCAGCCCGCCGCGATAGGCGGGGTAGTCCACGCCGGCGATCAGCGGGCGCAGGTAGCGGCGGCACTTCTCGGTGATCGAAAAGCCGTCGGCGCTGATGAAGTCGCGCGGCATGAACTTCTCGACGTTGGCCACGTCGGCGAGATCGGCCATGCCGAGCCGGTAGCGGTAGGGCGAATCCGAGGTGCGCTCGATCGTCGGCATGACGGCGTTGTGACCCTTCATCGCCAGCTCGACCGCGCGCTTGCCGAGCTCGTAGGCCTGCTTGACGTCGGTCTTCGACGCGATGTGGCGGGCCGAGCGCTGCAGGTAGTCGGCCACCGCCCAGTGGAACTTGTAGCCGAGGGCAGAGCGCACCATGCCGGCGACCACCGGCGCGGCGCCCCCGAGCTGGGCATGGCCGAAGGCGTCGCGCGAGCCCTGCTCGGCGAGGAAGCTGCCGTCGGCTCGGTGCGCGCCTTCGGAGACGACGACCGTGCAGTAGCCGTGCGTCTTCACCATCGCATCGACCTTGGCGATGAACTTCGCCTCGTCGAACTCGATCTCCGGGAACAGGATGACGACCGGGATGCCGTGCTCCTCGATCAGCCCGCCGGCGGCGGCGATCCAGCCGGCATGGCGGCCCATGACCTCGAGGACGAACACCTTGGTCGACGTGCGTGCCATCGAGCGGACGTCGTACGACGCCTCGAGCGCCGACACGGCGATGTACTTGGCGACCGAGCCGAAGCCGGGGCAGCAGTCGGTGAGGGGCAGGTCGTTGTCGACCGTTTTCGGCACGTGGATCGCCTGCAGGGGGTAGCTCATCGCCTTCGACAGCTGGCTCACCTTGAAGCAGGTGTCGGCCGAGTCGCCGCCGCCGTTGTAGAAGAACCAGGCGATGTCGTGGGCCCGGAAGACCTCGATCAGGCGCTCGTATTCGCGCCGGTTGGCCTCGAGCGATTTCAGCTTGTAGCGGGCCGATCCGAAGGCGCCGGCCGGGGTCGAGCGCAGCAACCGGATCATCGTCGCCGACTCCTTGCTGGTGTCGATCAGGTCCTCGGTCAGCGCGCCGATGATGCCGTTGCGCCCCGCGTAGACGGTGCCGATCAGGTGCCGGTGGATGCGCGCCGTCTCGATGACGCCGCAGGCCGACGCGTTGATGACGGCGGTGACACCGCCCGACTGCGCGTAGAACGCGTTCTTCTTGCGTGCTTTCGTGGCCATGTCAGTTCGCCGAAAGTGAGCGGGAGACGATCTCGCCGGTATCGTCCGAGAGCTTCGGCGCCGCCGCGACCTGGGCGATCGCTTCCCGCGCCTTGCTGCGGTATGGCTCGGCGAGGACGGTCCAGCGGTCGAGGCTGCGCGCCAGGCGCGAGGCGAGCTGCGGGTTGACGGCGTCGAGGGCGAGCACCCGGTCGACCCAGAACGAGTAGCCGGCGCCGTCGGGCCGATGGAAGGCCGCCGGGTTGCCGCGGCAGAAGTCGTTGATCAGGCTGCGCGCGCGGTTCGGGTTGGCGATGCTGAAGTCAGGGTGAAGCAGGAGGGACTTGACGCGCTCGAAGACCTGGCCGTCGCGCTCCGGCGCCGTACCTGCAGCGAGAACCACTTGTCGAGCACGAGCGGCTCGTTGCTGAACATCGCGTAGAAGCGCTCCAGCGCCTGTCGCGCG
>NZ_JANODC010000429.1:0-13729 GCF_031412495.1 Rhizobacter sp.
GTCTCGTCGCCGCCCGGCGGCGCCGGCTCGCCCGATGCCGCGCCGGTCACTGGGTCCGGGGTGGCGGCAGCTTCTGCAGCTCGCGGCGCAGGGCCGCGATATCGATCTGCTTGCGCTCGATGCTGGCGCGCATCTCGGCGACGCGGTCGAGGTACTTCTGGAAGTTCTTCTCGTCGCCGCGACGCTCCGGCTGGCCGTCGTTGAATTCCTTCTGCAGCGCCGCCAGGCGCTGCTCCTCGGTCTTCAGTTCGCCTTCGAGAATGCGGCGCGCATCGCTGTCCCGGGCCCGTTGCGCCACCGGGTCGATGCGTGCGCCGGCCGGACTGGAGGCGGGCGCGACGGACGGCACGGCGGTTCCGGCTCTCGGCTTGACCGTCTGGATGATGGTGATCGGGGCGCCCTCGATCTTGCGGCAGCCCATCTTCTCGGCGTCCTTCGGCGAGATCGTGTTCTTGTAGTCGTTGCCCGGGCACCGGTACATCTCGCCGCCGCCTTCTGCCGCAGGCTGCGCAAGGGCGGCGCCGGCGCCCGCGCCCGTCACGAGCATGGCGATGGCTGAACAGAGGAAGGTGCGCTGACTCATGGCGTGGTCTCCAGGGCTCCTAACGCCCGGCCGGCCGACCGGGCTGACACCCGCGCCGATTGTCTCGCAGCCGCTGCAGACCCCGATGTCCGCTCTTCCCCACGAATGCACGAAAGCGAAGGGGACGACCCGAAGGCCGCCTCCCCCGAGCGGCACGGCTCGCCTACAGCGAGTAGTACATGTCGAACTCGACCGGGTGCGTCGTCATGCGGAACCGCGTCACTTCCTGCATCTTCAGCTCGATGTAGGCGTCGATGTAGGCGTCGGTGAAGACCCCGCCCTTGGTCAGGAAGGCCCGGCCCTTGTCGAGATATTCGAGGGCCTGCTCCAGGCTCGAGCAGACGGTCGGGATCTTCGCGTCTTCCTCGGGCGGCAGGTGGTAGAGGTCCTTGCTCGCGGCCTCGCCCGGGTGGATCTTGTTCTCGACGCCGTCGAGGCCGGCCATCAGAAGCGCCGTGAAGGCCAGGTAGGGGTTGGCCAGGGGATCCGGGAAGCGCGCCTCGATGCGCCGGCCCTTCGGGTTGGCGACGTACGGGATGCGGATCGAGGCCGAGCGGTTCTTGGCGCTGTAGGCGAGCTTGACCGGCGCCTCGAAGCCCGGGACCAGCCGCTTGTAGCTGTTGGTGCCGGGGTTGGTGATCGCGTTTAGCGCGCGGGCGTGCTTGATGATCCCGCCGATGTAGAAGAGCGCGAACTCCGAGAGGCCCGCGTAGCCGTCGCCGGCGAACAGGTTCTTGCCGTCCTTCCAGACCGATTGGTGCACGTGCATGCCCGAGCCGTTGTCGCCGACGATCGGCTTCGGCATGAAGGTCGCCGTCTTGCCGTAGCTGTGCGCGACGTTCTGGATCACGTATTTCTGCAGCTGCAGCCAGTCGGCGCGCTGCACCAGGGACGAGAACTTGGTGCCGATCTCCATCTGCGCCTGGGCGACTTCGTGGTGATGGACCTCGACCGGGATCCCCAGCGACTCCAGGATCAGGCACATCTCCGAGCGCATGTCCTGCATCGAGTCGATCGGCGGCGTCGGGAAGTAGCCGCCCTTGACCGTCGGCCGGTAGCCGGAGTTGCCGTGCTCGTACTCCTTGGCCGAGTTCCACGACGCCTCTTCCGATTCGATCTTGCAGAAGCAGCCCGACATGTCGACCTGCCAGCGGACGCTGTCGAAGATGAAGAACTCCGGCTCGGGGCCGAAGTAGGCGGCATCGCCCAGGCCCGAGGCCTTCATGTACGCCTCGGCGCGCTTGGCGAGCGAGCGCGGGTCGCGCTCGTAGGGCTTGCCGTCGCCGGGCTCGACGACGTCGCAGGTGAGGATGAGGGTCGGCTCCTCGAAGAACGGGTCGAGGTTGGCGGTGGCCGGGTCCGGCATCAGCTGCATGTCGGAGGCCTCGATCCCCTTCCAGCCGGCGATCGACGAGCCGTCGAAGGCGTGTCCGCCGGTGAACTTCTCCTCGTTGAAGGCCGATATCGGAACGGTGACATGCTGTTCCTTGCCTCTCGTGTCGGTGAAGCGGAAGTCGACGAACTTGACCTCGCTTTCCTTCACCATGTTCATCACGTCGGCCACGGTCTTGGCTGCCATCAGGTGCTCTCCAGGCAATTGCTTTCGGGTTTTGGGGTAAGCGACTCGGGGGACCGGCGTACAAATCGACGATCGAGCCCCAAAAATGCGCATCAAAATTTAGCAGAAACCATGCCAGTGACTTCTGGCGGAAGAGCCGCTTCGGTGCGCGATGATGCACCGTATTGACTCATCCACCCGAATTCAACGCACCAATTCCGGGCCGAGCTGTGCACCGTGTTCGCGCAGCCCGGCGAGCAGGCACTCGAAGGCCCGCCCGAGCAGGTTCGGCTCGCCCTTGACGCCGAGCTCGATGTGCCGGCCCCACTGGGGATGCTCGAGGGTCGGCAGGCTGAACACCTTCACGCCCGTGAAGCCGGCCTCGATGCTTTCCATGAGCGGCGTCAGCGTGGCTTCCATGGTGCCGAACACGATCACCGAGCGCTCGCGCGTCTGCCGCGGCGACTGCAACGTCCTGAAGTGGGTGTCGAGGACCCATTCGATCATCGGCCAGGCCATGACCGGGAACCCGGGGACGAAGAACACGCCGCCGGCGCCGCGCCGGACGGCGAAGCCGGCGATCTTGTTGAAGGGATTCGGGATGATCTCGGCGCCTTCCGGGAAGACCGCCATGTTGAGGCGATGCCGGTTGTCCTCGCGATCCGGCTCGAAGGGGAGTCCCTGCTCGCGCGCCATGTCGCGCATGCGCTCGAGGACGAGGTCGCGCGCTTCGGGATGAAGCTCGAGGGGCACGCCGAGCGCCGCCGCGGCGCACTGGCGGGTGTGGTCGTCGGGTGTGGCACCGATGCCGCCGCACGAGAACACGACATCGCCGCTGGCGAAGGCGTCCCGGAGGTCGGCGGTGATGCGGGCGCGGTCGTCGCCGACGTAGCGGGCCCAGGCGAGCGCCAGGCCGCGCGCCTCGAGCAGCTCGATGACCTTGGGCAGGTGCTTGTCGGCGCGCTTGCCGGAAAGGATCTCGTCGCCGACGATGATCAGGCCGAAGTTCATGTGACGAGTCCGTTCGATGTGCGGTGTGAAAGGGCGGGCGCCGCTGCCGGCGCCGGGACCGTGCGCTGGACGGCGACCGGCGTCCCCGCCGCCTCCGCCGCGCGCAGCCGCTCGAGCGCCGCCAGCAGGAAGTGCGCGAACCACAGCGAGGCGAAGGCGAAGACGAGCGTGTAGAGCCAGATCGACACCACGATGAGGAGCGGCGCGAGGACCAGCGCCAGCGCGCTGACCGCCCACAGCAGCGAGGGCGCGGCGCCGAGGGCGCCGGCGACGACCCCCATGCCCAGCAGTTCCCAGCGGCGCTCGCGCAGCAGCAGCATGCGCTCGTCGCGCTGCGCGAACTCGGCCAGGACGTCGAAGGCGAGGACGCGGCAGGTGAGCCAGCCCCAGATGAGCGGAGGCAGGACCAGGACCAGCGGCGGCACGAACCAGAGCGGGATGCTGACCACGAGAGCGACGAGCGCCACGATCGTGCAGCCCAGCGACCAGCCCATCCCAAGCAGGAAGTTCGCCGCGCCGCGGCGGCCGAGGCCGGGGAAGCGTCGCGCGGCGACGAGGCGGGCGAGCGCGGGCGTCATGAGCACCGCGACCACGAAGAGGGTGGCGAGGATGCACACAGGCACCGCCAGGGCAACGATGACGAGCGGTGCGACGACGCTGCGAAAGCCGGCGAGGCCGACGGAGTCGAGCCAGCCGAAGAGCGAGCCGAGCAGGCTCCAGCTCTCCAGCGATTCGCGGACCGCGACGACGGCCGGCTCCCAAAACCAGTAGCCGAGCGCGCCCGCGGCGCCGCCGACGACGACCAGCGGCGCGATCGACAGGAGGATGACCTTGGGATGAAGGCAGTAGGCGGCTGCCCGCCAGAAGGCATCGAGGATGTCGCGGGGGCCGCGCCGGGAGGTCACCGCCGGGATTCTCGCGCAGCCCCGTGCCAACTCGTAACGCTTTCCCTCTCGCACGCGCTCCGACGGCCCGCCGACGCACCCCACCGCTGCGGGGCGGCTGCCTAGAATTTAGGCATGTCCCTGCATTCGCCGAGCCTGCTCCTCGCCCTCGCGCTCACCCTGCTCGTCGCCGGCGCGGCTTCGGCGGGCATCAGCCTGCGCCAGAAGGTCCGGCGCGGCGCCTGGTGGTGGATTGCCAGCAACACCCTTCTCGTCGCGTCGCTCGGGCTGCACGCCTGGGGCGACGCGTTGGCCTTCGCCGTACCCCTGGCTGCGGTCTGCGCCCTTCAATGGCCGATCGTGACCCTGGCCGGCGTGCGCCACTTCTTCGCGCGCGGGCCGGCCCTGGTCCCGCCCTGGGCCGACTGGCTCGTGCTGGGCCTGGCCGCACTCGGGTCGGTCGGCGCATCGCTCGCGCCCGACCCGCTCCTGAGCCCCGAGCATGCGTTCGCGGCGAGCGCGATCGTCCTCACCCTCTACGTCGCCGGCGCGGTATCGCGCCTCGAGGACTTCTCGCGCACCTCGACCCTGAAGACGCTGCTGATCGCGCTCGTCGTCGCGGCGGCGGGGCAGGCGGTGTGGTTCTCGCTGTCTTCGACGCTTCTCCAGCCGCAGCTCGGCCCCGGCGCTCCCGCCGCGGGCGCCCTCCTCGCCCTGGCAGCGATGGCGCTGCTCATGACGCAGCTCTGCCTCGTGATGAACCATGAGCGCCACATCGCCCACCTGCGCGCCTCGCAGCGCAAGCTCCGCCATCTGGTCGACGTCGACGCGCTGACGCGGCTGCCGAACCGGCGCCACTTCCACGAGCTCGCCGACGCTGCCGTCAAGGCGGCGCCCGAAGCGGCGACCGTGCTGGTCTTCGACGTCGACCGCCTGAAGCGCATCAACGAGCTGCTCGGCCATGCCACCGGCGACGAGGCGCTGCGCCAGATCGGCACCGCGCTGCGCGAGACGCTGCGCCGCCGCGACGTGGCTGGCCGGCTCGGCGGCGACGAGTTCGCGGTGGTCCTGCCGCGCACCCGCGAGCTCGACGCGGCCAACGTCGTGCAGCGGCTGAACGCGCGCATCAACGACCGCCAGGTGGCGCCACGCATCGCCCGGGTGGCCCTCAATGTCGGCACGACCCAGATGCTGGCCGGCGAAACCGTCGCCGACGCCCTGCGCCGGGCCGAAGCCGCGCTCGAGCTGGCCCGCGACGCGGCCCGGCTGAACGCGGCGAAGACGGCAGAAGCGCTGGCCGAGTTCCAGCTGCCCGACCCGCAAGCCCCCGCCGCGACGGCGGCGGCGAGCCTGAACGCCCTGCCGGCCGGCGACGTCGTCTTCAGCGGCGCCCGTTGAGCGGCGCATCGAAGCGCGCCATGCGCACGATCGGCCAGCCCTCGTTGCGGGCCAGCGCCGCCAGGCGCTCGTCGGGGTCCACGGCCACCGGCCGGCCGACCGCACGCAGCAGATCGGCGTCATTGATCGAGTCGCTGTAGAAGAACGCGTCGGCGAGCACGCCCGCGTCCATGCCGCGTTCCTCGAGCCAGGCCCGCAGCCGCCTCACCTTGCCGTCGCGCATGTTGAGCACGCCGGTGTTGCGGCCGGTGAAGACCTCTCCTTGCGTCTCGAGCTCGGTCGCGATGAGGTGATCGATGCCGAGCGAGGCGGCGACCGGCTCGGCGAGGAAGCGATTCGTGGCCGTCGTCAGCATCAGGGTGTCGCCGCGCTGGCGGTGCTTGGCGACCAGCTCGCGCGCCTCGGCGCCCAGGCGCGGCTCGATCGAGGCAGCGACGAAACGCTCGCGCAGCGGCGACCAGGCCTCGGCGCTCCGGCCGGCGAGCGTCGAGGCGTAGAAGGCGCAGAACTCCGCCGCCGTGATGGCCGCGCTCGCGTAGCGCGCCGCGATATCGGCGTTGAGGTCGGCGAAACGGTCGCGCTCGAGCACGCCGGCCTCGATCAGGAACTCGCACCAGAGCTGGTCGGTGTCGCCCGACAGCAGCGTCCCGTCGAGGTCGAACAGCGCGAGGGGAGCGCTCACGGCGAGCGCAGGTGCCAGGCGCGGGGCCGGGTGAAGGCCTGGATGCCGTAGGTCGACAAGGTCACGCCGACGCCGGAATCGCCATGCCCCGACCACGGCAGGCGCGGGCTGACCCGGTCGCAGCAGTTCCAGTAGACGCTGCCGGCGTTGACGCGGCCGAGCAGCTTCGCGGCCCGCGCCTCGTCGCGCGTGTACATGCCGGCGGTCAGGCCGTAGCGGGTGTCGTTCATCAAGGCCAGGGCTTCCTCGTCGCCGCTCACCTTCTGGATGCCGATGACCGGACCGAAGCTTTCGTCGCGCATGACCGCCATCGAGTGGTCGACGTGGGTAAGCACGGTCGGCTCGAACCAGTGCCCGGCGCGCTCGATCCGCTTGCCGCCGGTGCGCAGCCTGGCGCCCTTGGCGACCGCGTCGGCCACCTGCGCCTCGAGCACCCCGAGCTGCGCCGGCCGAGTGATCGGCCCGATGTAGGTGTCGGGCTCGGTCGGATCGCCGACCTTGAACGCCGCGACCGTCGCGACGAAGCGCTCGACGAAGGCGTCGTGGATGCGCTCGTGGACGTAGATGCGCTCGACCGAGCAGCAGCTCTGGCCGGTGTTGTACATGGCGCCGTCGGCGAGCGACTCGGCGGCCGCCTGCGGATCGGCGTCCTCGGCGACGTAGGTCGGGTCCTTGCCGCCGAGCTCGAGCTGCAGGCGCACCATGCGCGGGCCCATCGCCGCGGCGATCTTCGCGCCGGTCGCCGCCGAGCCGGTGAAGAAGACGCCGTCCAGGCGCTGCTCGAGCAGTGCGGCGCCGACGTCGCCGGCGCCGATCAGGGTCGCGAACACCGCCTCGGGAACGCCCGCGCCGTGCAGCAGGCGGGCGATGTGCAGGCCGGTCAGCGCCGCGAACTCGGACGGCTTGTAGAGGACGGCGTTGCCGGTGAGCAGCGCCGGCACGAAGACGTTGCCGCCAACGAAGTACGGATAGTTCCAGGCCGATATGTTGGCGACGACGCCGAGCGGATCGTGGTCGATGCGCTCGGTCATGCCGGCGTCGGCGAGGACGGTCTCGGGCGCCGTCGCCGGCTCGACCTGGCCGAGGAAGAAGTCGATGCGGGCGAGGAAGCCGTTCAGCTCGTTGCGCGACTGCGCGAGCGGCTTGCCGACCTCGCGCGTCAGCGTCCCGGCGAGCGTCTCGAGCTCGGCGGCGACGGCAGCGCGGAAGCGCACGATCGCTGCCTTGCGCTCGGCCAGCGGGCACGCCGCCCAGGCGGGCTGGGCCTGGCGTGCCTGCGCCGCCTTGCGGGCGACGCTGGCCGCGTCGTCGGCGGGAATCGCGTCGATCGGCGAACCGTCGGCGGGGTTGCTGAGCTTGAGCGTGGAGGTCATGAAGCGCGGGCGGCGCGAGCCGCCTGGAGGAAGTCGTCGAGCAGCGGGCCGTCGTCGAGCGTGCCCTCGCCGCGGCGGTGGAATTCGGGGTGCCATTGCACGGCGGCCAGGTAGCCGGGGCCGGGCTGGCGGATCGCCTCGATCATGCCGTCGAGCGGGCAGCGCGCCTCGACCACGAAGCCGGGCGCCAGGTCCTTGATGCCTTGGTGGTGGACGCTGTTGACGGTGGCCGACCCCTTGCCGGCAAAGACCTCGGCGAGGCGCGTCCCCGGGAAGAACTCGACCTCGTGCAGGTTGCGGTCGTAGAGCCCGGCGTCGCGGTGCCGCACCTCTCCGGGCCGTTGCGTGTCGATGTCCTGCAACAGGGTGCCGCCGAAGGCGACGTTCATCAGCTGCAGGCCGCGGCAGACGCCGAGAACCGGCTTTCCGCGCGCGACGAAGGCCTGCAGGAGTGCCTTCTCGTACTCGTCGCGGACACGGTCGCCGCGCCAGCGCTCGTCGAGCGGCTCCTCGCCGTAGCTTCCCGGCCAGACGTCCGAGCCGCCTTCGAGCACCAGCGCGTCGAGCCAGACGGCGTAGTCGTCGAGGCCGACGTCGCCCTTCTGCGTGTCGCCGGCCGGGCTCGGGATCATGACGGCGATGGCACCGGTCGACATCACCCAGTGCGCGATCGACTGCTCGACGTACTGCAGCGTCTTGCCGGTGAAGATCGGCCGCTTCGGGTCGGCGTGGAAGAAGCAGGCGGAGATGCCGACCTTGACGCGCTCGCGGGCTCCGGTCGCCGTCATGACTACATCGCCTCCTCGAAGAGCCGTTCGAAGTCGGCGGCGGTGACCGGCTGCGGATTCGTCTGGTGGCAGATGTCGGCGGTGGCGATCTGGACCAGTCGTGGGATCGATTCGCGCTTGACCCCCGCGGCCGACAAGGACGGGGCGATTCCGATCGTCCGCTTCAGCTGCCGCAGCCAGTCGAGGAAGCCGGCCGCGCCGCCGCCGACGCCGACGGCGTGGGCCAGCTCCTCGAACTTGCGCCCGGCGGCCGGCACGTTCCAGGCGAGCACGGTGTCGATCATCAGGGCGTTGGCCAGGCCGTGGTGCAGGTCGCAGACGGTGCCGAGCGCGTGCGCGCACGAGTGCACTGCGCCGAGGTCTTTCTGGAACGCGATCGCGCCCATCATCGAGCTCATCATCATGTCGGCGCGTGCCGAGATGTTGCCCGGCTCGCGCACCGCCGCGACGAGCGCCCGCGAGGCGATTCGTGTGCCTTCGAGGGCGATGCCGTCGCAGAGCGGGTGGTAGGCCGGCGAGAGATAGCTCTCGACGTTGTGCGTCAGGGCGTCCATGCCGGTGGCGGCCGTCACCGCCGCCGGCAGGCCGACGGTCAGCAGGGGGTCGGCGAAGACGACGCGGGCCAGGATCCTGGCCGAGAAGATGACGCGCTTGACGTGGGTGTCCTCCTCGCTGATGACCGAGCTGCGACCGACCTCGCTGCCGGTGCCCGAGGTCGTCGGCAGGGCGACGAAGTACGGCGCGCTGTCGCCGATCGGCCGCACCTGCGGGTGGTCCCAGACGTACTCCATCACGTCGCCCGGATGCGTCGCCAGCACGCCGACCACCTTCGCGACGTCGAGCGCGGCGCCGCCGCCGATGCCGACGACGCAGTCGGCGCCGTGCGCCCGGTACGCCGCCGCGCCGGCCATCACCTGCGAGCCGGTCGGGTTGCCGAAAACGCCGCCGAAGACCGACGGCTCGAGGCCTGCAGCCGCGAGGTCCGCCTTCAGCTCGGCCAGCAGGGGCAAGGCGGCAAGCCCCCTGTCGGTGACGACGAGCGGCCGCTCCAAGCCGGTCTCGCGCAAGTGCGGGCCGACCAGCTTGCGGGCGCCCGGGCCGAAGTGGATGGTGGTCGGAAAGGCGAAGCGGGTGATGGTCATGGTGGGAGGGTTTTGATCTTCGATTGCGTTCGGGCCTTACTGCACGCGCAGCCAGCGCAGCTCGGGCACGTCGCTCGGCCACTGCACGACGCGCACCTTCTCCTTCATCGCCCAGGTCAGGGTGCGTCGGTACAGCGGCACCAGCGGCATCTCCTCCGCGACCAGGCGCAGCACGGTGGCGACCATGGCGCGGCGCCTTGTCGGGTCGGCCTCCACCCGCATCGCGTCGATGAGGACGTCGAGCTTCGGGTTGCTGTAGCGGCCGGCGTTGAAGGTGCCGAGCCCGGCCTTGTCCCAGGTGCGGACCAGGGCGTTCAGCGACGGCCAGGCGTCGAGCGTCGGGGTCCAGCCGAACTCGACCAGGCTGCCCGTGCCCTGGCTGAGCTTCGGGAAGAACTGGTTCGTCGGCGACGAACGCAGCGTCGTCCGGACGCCGACCTGCGTCAGCATCGCCGTCATCGCCTGGCACACCGCCTCGCGCCAGGCGACGTTGACGCAGTCGAGCACCACCGAGAAGCCGTTCGGGTAACCCGCCTCGGCGAGCAGCGCGCGCGATCGGGCCGGGTCGAAAGGGAGGCGCCGGTCGAGCTCGGCGGGCGAGCCGTCCACGCGCGGCGACAGGTACGCGCCGGTCGGCGTGGCGAGGCCGCGCAGCACCTTCTTCGCGATCAGGTCTACGTTGATCGCGTGGTAGACGGCGCGGCGGACGCGGATGTCCTTGAACGGGTTGCGACCCTTGACGTCGCTGTCGGCGAGCTCGTCGCGGGCCTGGTCGAAGGCCAGGTACTGCTCGCCGAGGTCGGGCGTCTGCGCCAGCGTCAGCGAGGGCTCCGACTTGAGCCGTTCTACGTCGGGGATCGGCGGGTCGAGCACCATGTCGGCCTCGCCGGAGATCAGCGCCGCGAGCCGGGTCGCATCGGAACGGATCGTCAGCCACACGACCTCGTCGACGTTGCCCGAGCGCTTGTCGTTCCAGCCCCACCAGCGCGGATTGCGGCGCAGCACGGTGCGGATGTCGGGCTCGTAGCGATCGAGCAGGTACGGGCCGGTGCCGTTGGCGTTGCGCACGGCGAAGGTTTCCTGCTTGCCGTTGAAGTCCTGCGCCAGCTCGACCTTGTTCTTCTCCGCCCAGGCCCGGCTCATCATCGGCAGGTTGATGAACTTGTCCGGCAGCACCGCATCCGGCGACTCGAGCGACACCTCCAGCGTCTGCTCGTCGACCTTCCTGGCGCCGAGCACGCCCTTCAGCTGGAACGAGCGCTGCGACGGCGGCGTCATCGCCCGCCTGATCGAGAACACCGCGTCGTCCACGGTGAACGGCGACCCGTCGTGAAAGACGACCCCCTGGCGCAGCGTGAAGCGCCAGGTCTTCGCGTCGATCGCCTGCCACGAGAGCGCGAGCCCCGGCTCGGGCCGGAACTGCTCGTCGCGGTTGAGCAGCGAGTCGTAGACCTGGAAGGCGATGCGCGAGTGATAGAGCAGCGCCAGCGCATGCGGGTCCATCGTCTGCGGATCGAACGCGGTGGCGATCTTCACGGTGACCGCAGGGACCGGAGTGCTGAGTGCACTCAGGACGAGAGCCATGAGCCAGACAAGAAGGCCCGTTCGGCTGGCGCGGGCCGCGAGCGCGGGGCGGCCGACTCCGCTCATGTCCTCCGGAACGCGGCGGCGCCGCGTTCCTCCCCCTTTACTTCGCTCCGTCGGCCACCCCACGCTCGCGGCCAGTCCGCCGTCCTCGGCGAGGAGTACCGGTGCAGGATCGGGAGGGTGGGGTGCTCTGCGCAGTGAAGTAAGGGAGGAGGCGACGGACGCAGTCCGTCGACGGGGGACATGAACGGAGCAGAGTACCCCGCCCTTCCGATCCCGCGAAAAGCCAAACCACATTCAGATGATCTCGAAATAGCGCTTCATTTCCCAGTCCGTGACGCCGTCGAGCCACTGCCGCCACTCCCAGTCGCGCGTCGCGGCGAAGTGCTCGACGAAGTCGCCGCCGAGCCAGTCGCGGGCGACCTCGGAGCGCTCGAAGATGCGCGTCGTCTCGATCAGCGTGCGCGGCGCGCGCGGGACATCCTCGCCGCCGAGGTTGGTGCCGGTGATCGGCGGGGCGGTGAGCTTGAGGCCTTTCTCGACGCCGTCGAGGCCGGCGGCGAGCACCGCCGCCATCGCCACGTAGGGGTTGACGTCGGAGCCGGGGCATCGCGTCTCGAGGCGGGTCGACTTCGGGCTGCCGGCGATGACGCGAAAGCTCGCCGTCCGGTTGTCCATGCCCCAGGTCGGCTTGACCGGCGCCCAGAAGCCGTCGACCAGCCGCTTGTAGCTGTTGATGGTCGGCCAGAACATCGGCGCGAACTCCATCAGGCAGGCGACCTGGCCGGCGAGGAAGCTCTCGAACAGCGCACTCATCTTCCGCGGCGACTTCTCGTCGTAGAAGAGGTTGGCCTTGCCGTCGGGGCCTTCCTTCAGGCTGGTGTGGATGTGGCCGCTGCAGCCCGGCAGCTTCGCGTTCCACTTGGCCATGAAGCTCGGCATCACGCCGAAGCGGGCGCCGATCTCCTTGGCGCCGGTCTTGAAGAGGATGGCGCGGTCGGCCTGCTCGAGCGCTTCGCTGAAGGCGATGGCGACCTCGTAGACGCCGGGGCCGGTCTCGGTGTGCAGGCCTTCGATCGGCACGTTGAAGGCGCGCATCTCGTCCATCAGCGCGTTGAGGTACTCGCGCCGGTGGTTCATGCGCAGCAGCGAGTAGCCGAACATGCCCGGCGTGATCGGCGTCGGGTCGACGCCCTGCTTCGCCGCCCAGGACTGCGGCGTCTCGGCGAAGTTGAACCACTCGAACTCCATGCCGCACATCGGCGAGAAGCCCATCTTCTCGGCCCGATTCAGCACCCGCTTGAGCGTCTGGCGCGGGCAGATCGGCGACGGCGAGTGGTCGGGCCTGACGAACTCGCCCAGGAAGAACGGCACGTTGCCGTCCCACGGCACGTTGCGCTGTGTCTTCAGGTCGATGCGCGCCAGGGCGTCGGGGAAGCCGTGCTGCCAGCCGGTGAGCACGGTGTTGTCGTAGGTCTGGTCGGTCATGTCCCAGCCGAGGACGACGTCGCAGAAGCCGAAGCCCCCGCCGGGCGAGGGCTCGCAGGCGCCCAGGAACTTGTCGAGCTGCAGGTACTTGCCGCGCAGCACGCCGTCGATGTCGCTGACCGCGACCTTGACCTTGGCGCTGCCGCTCTTGCGGACGGCCGTGAGCGCGGGATGTTCGGGGGTCGGGGTCGTCATGGTGTGATTGTCCGCTGCAGGGCGCCCCGGTCAGCGCAGGTTCGGCGTGCCGCGCGCGATGCCGAGGCCCTTCATCGCGTCGGCGACCGCGGCGACGGCGCCGCGCATCTCGTCCGGGCCGATCGCGCCGATGCAGCCGACGCGGAAGGTCTCGACCTCGGTGAGCTTGCCCGGGTAGAGGATGTAGCCACGGGCTCGCACGGCCTCGTAGAAGGCGCGGAACTCGTAGGCCGGATCGGCCGGCGCGTGAAAGGTGACGATGACCGGCGCCTGGATCGCTGCGTCCAGGAAGGGCACGAAGCCGAGCCCGGCCATGCCGTCGAGCAGCGCCTGGCAGTTGGCGCGGTAGCGGGCCAGGCGCGCCGGCTGGCCGCCCTCCTCCACGAACTGGCGCACCGCCTCGAGCAGCGCCGCCATCACATGCGTCGGCGGCGTGAAGCGCCACTGGCCCGTCCTCTCCATGTAGACATGCTGATCGTGCAGGTCCATCGCCAGCGAGTGCGAGCGGCCGGCGCAGGCGCCGATCAGATCCTGGCGAATGAAGACGAAGCCCATGCCGGGCACGCCCTCCAGGCACTTGCCGCTCGCCGCCACCAGGGCGTCGAAGCGGATCTCGCGGGCATCGATCGGCAGCGCGGCGAACGAGCTCATCGCGTCGACAACGAGGCCCTTGCCGCGCCGGGCGCAGACCTCGGCCACCTCGCGCAGCGGGTTCTGCACGCCGGTGCCGGTCTCGCAATGGATGAAGCCGACGTGCGTGATGGACGGGTCGGCGGCAAGCGCCGCGTCGAGCTCGCGAGGCGACACCGGAACGTCCTCGGCATGGCCGCGGATGGTCGTGCGCCGGCCCATCAGCGTCGCCAGCCGGCCCATGCGCTTGCAGTAGGCGCCGTTGTCGAGCACCAGGACGTGGCCGTCGCGGGGCACGATCGTCGCCACCGCCGCCTCCACCGCGAAGGTGCCGCTGCCCAGCAGCGGCACGACGACGTGCGAACCCACGCCAATCACGATGGCGAGGAGCTCGCGCCGCAGCTCCGCGG
>NZ_JANODC010000430.1:0-7384 GCF_031412495.1 Rhizobacter sp.
GCCTGCGCTCGCCCCGGCGGCGCGAAAGCGGCCGCGAGGGCGCGGCCGGCCCCCGCCTGACCGCCCATGCTTGCTTTCACGATCCTCGTCGACGCGCTCACCTACGCGTCGTGGCTGTTCATCGTCTCGCT
This sequence comes from Rhizobacter sp., assembly GCF_031412495.1. GTDB lineage: Bacteria > Pseudomonadota > Gammaproteobacteria > Burkholderiales > Burkholderiaceae_C > Schlegelella_A. The sequence continues at coordinate 132 of NZ_JANODC010000430.1, forward strand.
GGGCCTGACCCTGGTGTTCGGGGTCCTGAAGATCCTCAACATCGCGCACGGCAGCGTCTATGCCCTCGGCGCCTACGCTGCCGCAAGCGCCGTGGCCGTGGCGGCGAGCTGGCAGCTGGCACCGGGCTGGTCGCTGGTGGCGATGCTGCTCGCTGCGGCGGGCGTCGCCGCCCTCCTCGGCCCGCTTCTCGAGCGCACCCTGCTGGCCCGCTTCTACGGCCACGACGAGGTGCTGCTGCTGCTCGTCACCTACGCCCTCTTCCTCATCCTCGAGGACGTGAGCAAGCTCGTCTGGGGCGTCAATCCGTATTTCGTGACGGCACCCCTGCAGCTGTTCGGCAGCTTCCGCCTCGGCGCGATGCGCGTGTCCGGCTACGACGTGCTGCTCATCGGCCTGGCCATCGTGTGCGGGGTCGGCACCTGGTTCGTGCTCAACCGGACCGTCGCGGGCAAGGTCGTCCTGGCCGTGATCCACAACGCCGAGATCAGCGCCAGCATGGGCGTCGACGTGCGCCGGGTCTACACCGCGGCCTTCACCGCCGGCGTCTTCCTGGCAGCGCTCGGCGGCGCGTTCACGTCGCCGCTGATCTCGGTCCAGCCGGGGCTCTCGGTGAGCGTCATCGTCGTCAGCTTCGCCGTCGTCATCATCGGCGGCCTCGGCAGCATCGCCGGCGCCGCCATCGGCGCCCTCGTGGTCGGCCTGGCCCGCGCCGCGTCGGTGCACCTCATGCCCGAGATCGAGCTGTTCAGCATCTACCTGGTCATGGCGGCGGTGCTGGTGTTCCGGCCCGAGGGCCTGTTCCAGAGCGTCAAGGCGAGGTTGATTTGACGGCGCGCAACCGCTTCGTCGCCGGCATCGCCATCGCCGCGCTCGCCTTGTGCTGGGCCTTCGCGCCCAGGTGGCTGCTCTTCCTGGCGACGATGGCGCTCTCGCACGGCCTGGCCGTGCTCGGCGTCGTGGTCCTGACCCGCGGCGGCGGCGCCACCTTCGGGCAGGGTATGTTCTTCGCGATCGGCGCCTATGTCGCGGCCCTGCTGCAGCAGCACGCGGGCGTCTCCGACGCGCTCGTGCGCATCGTCGCGGGCACGCTCGCCGCCGGTCTCGCCGGCGCCGTGTTCGCCCCGCTGCTGGCCCGCTACCGCGGCATCTTCTTCGCGATGCTGACCCTCGCCCTGTCGATGGTGCTGTTCGGCCTGCTCTCGAAGTCGCAGGCGCTCGGCGGCAGCGACGGGATCCAGGTGGCCCGCCCGTTCCTGTTCGGGCTGTCGATGGCCGGGGCCGACACCGAGCGCAACCTGTTCGCCCTGACGGCGGCCTGCACCATCGTTGCCACCCTGGCGGTCGCCCGCTACTGGCAGTCGGCGGCCGGCCTGATGGCGCAGGCGGTGCGGGCCAACCCGTTGCGCGTCGAGTACCTGGGCGCATCGGCGCGCGGCTCGCTGGCGACGAGCTTCGTCATCAGCGCGCTGCTCGGCGGCCTCGGCGGCGCCCTGACCGCGTTGGCCCTCGGCCACGTCGAGCCCCAGTTCACGAACTGGACGACTTCGGGCGAATTCGTCTTCGTCGCCGTCCTTGCCGGCTACCAGAGCGTGGTCGCGGTGTTCGTCGCATCGCTGCTGCTCGAGGTCGTGCGCTCGTTCTCCAACCTGTACTTCCCGAACAGCTGGCAGATGGCGCTCGGCATCTTCCTCCTGCTCGTGATCCTTTTCCGGCCCGCCGGGCTCGGCTCGCTGTGGGTCAAGCGCAAGTGAGGCGTTCATGACCGCACCGCCGCTGCTCTCGGCCCGCGGCGTGTCGAAGCGATTCGGCGCCGTCGTCGCCGCCGACGCGATCGACATCGACGTCCCCGCCGGGCAGCGGCTTTCCGTCATCGGCAGCAACGGAGCCGGCAAGACGACCTTCGTCAACATGGTCACCGGCTACCTGCCGCCCGACGCCGGCGAGATCCGGCTCGACGGGCGCGACATCACCCGGCTCTCGCACCGCGCCATCGCCGCCCTCGGCATCTGCCGCTCGTTCCAGATCCCGCAGCTGTGCCTCGACATGACCGTGCGCGAGAACCTGCTGGTCGCCGTCGCAGCAGCCGGGGCCCGGCCGTCGCTGTGGGCCGTCGCGGCCGCCGACGGCCGCGACGAGCGGGCCTTGTCGCTGCTGGAGCGGTTCGGCCTCGACGCCGACGCCGACCGGCCGGTCCAGGAGCTGGCGGGCGGCGTCCGCAAGCTGGTCGACATCGCCATGGCGCTGGCACGCAAGCCGCGCCTGCTGCTCCTCGACGAACCGACTTCGGGCGTCAGCGCCGCGGAGAAGTTCGACGCCATGCGCCGCGTCATGGAGGCGCTGCAGGGGGAGACCGCGGCGGTGGTCTTCATCGAGCACGACATGGACATCGTGGCGCGCTTCTCCGAGCGCGTGCTCGCGTTCTACAGCGGCCGGGTCATCGCCGACGGCGACCCCGACACGGTGCTCGCCGACCCCGACGTGCAGCGCCACGTCACCGGGAGCCCGCGGTGAGCGTCCCCGCACGGCCGCTCCGAAGGGGACGCTCCGTCCCGCTCGGCGGGAACGGCCGCAGGCCGAGGATGCATTCATGAGCACGGCCTTGCTGCAGGTGCGTTCGCTGGCCGCGTCGATCCAGTCGATGCCGGCGCTGCGCGACCTGTCGATCGAGGTCGGCGCCGGCGAGATGGTCAGCCTCGTCGGCCGCAACGGCGCCGGCAAGACGAGCTTCATGCGCGCGGTCATGGGCCACCTCGTGGTCGCCGGCGGCGAAGTGCACTTCGCCGGCCAGGATCTGCGGGGGCTGCCGAGCCACGCGCGCGCCAGCCTCGGCATCGGCTACATGCCGGAGGACCGCGGCCTCGTGCCGCAGCTGAGCGTCGAGGAGAACGTGCGGCTTCCGCTGTGGGCGAACCCGCGCCTGCCGGCCGCCGAGCGGCTGGCGCTCGCCTGGCGGCTGCTGCCCGAGGTCGAGGCGATGCGCGAGCGCAAGGCCTTGCTTCTCTCGGGTGGCCAGCAGAAGCTGGTCGCCCTGGCCCGGGCCCTCGTCGTCGGCACGCGCCTGCTGCTCCTCGACGAGCCGTTCGAGGGCGTCGCCCCTGCCCTCGCGCAGCGCCTCACCGAGGTGATCCACGCGCTGCAGGGGACGACCCTCGCCGTGCTCGTCGCGCAGAGCGACAGTCACCACGACACGGCGCTCTTTGCGCGGCAATACACCATCGAGCGGGGCGCCAATGCCTGACGGCCCGCCGCCCCGGCTGCGCCCCGAGCGGCATTACGGCGACCGCACGGTCAACTGCTTCGCCGAACGGCCCGGTTCGCTGTGGCAGATGGTCGACGCGGCGGTCGAGCGCCGCGGCGACGGCGAGGCGCTGGTCGCCGGCGAGCAACGCTGGACCTGGCGCGACCTCGGCGTCGCCGCCGGCCGGCTGTCCGGAGGCCTGCATGACCGCGGCATCGGCACGGGCGACCGGGTCCTGCTGCTGCTCGGCAACCGCGCCGACTTCGTCGTCGCCAGCCTGGCGCTGGCCCGCATGGGCGCCGTCGCGGTGCCGCTGTCGATCCGATCGGCGCCGCCCGAAGTCGACTATGTCGCGATGCACTGCGGGGCACGGCTGGCGCTGGTGGAAGACGACCTGCTCGGCCACGTCCCTGCCTCGGTCCCGGCGCTCGCCGCATCGGCCCTCGAGGCGCTCGACGGCGAGCCGCGGGCCCCGGCGGCGGTCGACGAGGAGGACACCGCCGTCGTTCTCTACACCTCGGGGACGACCGGCCGGCCCAAGGGGGCGATGCTCGCCCACTTCAACATCGTCCACTCGGCGCTGCACTACGAGCTGGCGATGGCGCTCGGGCCGAGCGATCGCAGCGCCGTCGCCGTGCCGCTCAGCCATGTCACCGGGCTCGTCGCCCAGCTCTGGACGATGGCGCATGTCGCCGGCACCCTCGTCCTCCTGCCCGCGTTCAAGGCAGGCGACTACCTGCGCCTGGCCGAACGCGAGCGGATCACGCACACCATCCTGGTGCCGGCGATGTACCAGCTCTGCCTGCTGCAGGAGGACCCGGCACGGTTCGACCTCGCGGCCTGGCGCATCGGCGGCTTCGGCGGCGCGCCGATGGCGCCGGCGACGATCGCCGCCCTCGCCGAGGCCGTGCCGTCGCTCGGCCTGGTGAATTGCTACGGCGCCACCGAGACCGCGTCGCCGGCGACGATCATGCCGCCGGGCCACACCGTGCGAAAGCCCGCCTCGGTCGGCGTCGCCGTCGCCTGCGGCGAGCTGATGATCGTCGATGCCGAGGCCCGCGCCCTGCCGGCGGACACCCCCGGCGAGGTGTGGATCCGCGGGCCGATGGTCGTCGGCGGCTACTGGGCCGATGCGGCAGCGACCTTGCTTGCCTTCACCGACGGCTGGTGGCACTCTGGCGACCTGGGCCGGATCGACGCCGCCGGCTACCTTCACATCCTGGACCGCATCAAGGACCTCATCAACCGTGGCGGCTACAAGGTGTTCACGAGCGAGGTCGAGGCGGTGCTGCTGCAGCACCCCCGCGTCGTCGAGGCGGCGGTCGTCGGCTATCCCTGCCCGGTGCTCGGCGAACGCGTTCGCGCCTTCGCCTGCCTGCGCGGGCCGGTCGATGCAGGCGAGCTGCAGGCCTTCTGTGCCGCCCGGCTCGCCGATTACAAGGTGCCAGAGCGATGGTCGCTCGGACCCGATCCCTTGCCGCGCAACGCGAACGGCAAGCTGCTGAAGAAGGCGCTTCGCGAACGCCACGAGGAGACCCGCCCATGAGCGCCACCCGCAAGATGATCGTTGCCCTCGCCCTCGCCGGCGCCGCGGGCACCACCTGGAGCCAGACCTACGAGAGCTGCTACCGGTCGCGCTATGGAGCCGACGACCAGATCGGAGCGCTCAACACGATCACCGCGCAGAAGACGCTGGAGGCGGCCCGGCTCGTCAAGCAGGGCAAGGCGATGCGCATGGGCATCGAGACCAACAGCAAGACGCCGGCGTTCCCGCCGCGCACCTTCAGCATCACCGTGCTCACGCCGGGCCAGGAATACGGCCGCTCCCTCGGCGAGACGAAGACCAACTACCACGACGACATCATCGCCGGCTGGGTCGGCATCGGCACCCAGCTCGACGGGCTCGGTCACATCGGCATCGACGGCACCTACTACAACTGCAGCAAGGGCGCCGACGTCATCGCCACCGGTGGCCTCAAGAAGTTCGGCATGGAAACGGTGCCGGCGATCGCCACGCGCGGGGTCATCCTCGACATGGTCGGCCTGACCGGGAAGGATCCGGTGCCCGAGGGCACCGCCTTCAACCGGCGCGAGATCGACGCAGCGCTCGCGCGCCAGGGCAACATGAAGATCGGCCGCGGCGACGTCGTCATCTTCCGCACCGGCTGGACGAAGCTCATCGGCAAGGAAGACCAACGCTACGGCAGCGTCGAGCCCGGCCTGGGCGTCGATGGCGCGCATTACCTCGCCTCGCTCGGCGTCGCGATGGTGGGAGCCGACACCTGGGGGCTGGAGGTGCTGCCCTTCGAGAAGCCGACGCAGGTCTTCCACGTGCACCAGATCCTGCTCGCCCAGCACGGCATCTTCATCCTGGAGAACGTGGTGTCCGACCAGGCCGTTCGCGACGGCGTCTACGAGGGGCTCTTCACGCTCGGCCCGTCGCGCATCACCGGCGCCGTGCAGGCGATCATCAATCCGATCTTTCTGTACTGAGCCCCACGGGGTGGCTGCAGCAACCGGAGGGCGAGGACGCCGCCATGAACGACTCTCCGGTGCGCCTGCTCCGCGATGGCGCGGTCGCGACCCTCTGCATTCACCGCCCGGAAGCACTTAACGCGCTCGACGTCGCGACGGCACAAGCCTTCCATGCCGCCTGTCGCACCCTGGCCGACGACCGCAGCGTGCGTGCCGTCGTCGTTCGCGGCGAAGGCCGCTGCTTCGGCGTCGGCGGCGACCTCGCGGCAATGCGCGGCGGCGACGCCACCGCCGTCGCCGACCAGCTGATCGAGGCGATGCACGCGAGCGTCACGTTGCTGGCGGCGATCGACGCGCCCGTGATCGCCAGCCTGCACGGTGCCGTCGCCGGCGGCAGCATGAGCCTCGCCTGCGCCTGCGACATCGCCGTGGCCGCCGAGGGCACCACCTTCAACCTGGCCTACACGCGCATCGGCGCCAGCAGCGATCTCTCCAGCTCCTGGCACCTGCCCCGGCTCGTCGGCTTGCGCAACGCGATGCAGATCGCGCTGCTCTCCGAGAGCTTCGACGCGGCCGAGGCGCTGCGCCTGGGTCTGGTCAACCGGGTCGTCCCGGCCGCCGACCTGCAGCGCGAGACGATGGCGCTGGCGCAGCGCCTGGCGAATGGACCCACCCTCGCCTACGGTCGGCTGAAGCGGCTGCTGCGGCAGGCCTTCGACCACGACCTGGCCAGCCAGCTGGAGGCCGAAGCCGAGCAGTTCCGGGCCAGCACGCGAACACGCGATTTCGCGGCCGGGATCGCCGCATTCCTGGACAAGAGCCCGCCTCGCTTCGAAGGCCGCTGACCGGCCTTGCCGTTCGGCGCCACGAGCGCCAGCCGCCCGGCGGCCCACGCGTCGTGAAGGCGTTAAACCCCTCGGCCGTCAGAGCGGGCCTGCGCCTCCCAGCGCCTCGAACGTCGCCGGCCCCTTCGCCTTCCACGCCGCGATCGCCGTCGCCATCTCGCCGGTGTCGAAGATCGCGCTCTGCAGCAGCGTCATCTGCTCGAGCGCGGCGGCGGTCGAGTGATCGCGGGCGTGGTTGAGGGCCAGCTTGCTGCCGGCGATCGCCAGCGGCGACTTCGCGGCGATGGTCCGCGCCAGGGCGAGGGCCCGCTCGTGCCGCGCGCCGATGTCGGGCAGCACGGCGTTGACGAGGCCGACCTGCAGCGCGCGCTCGGCGCCGAGCCGCTCGCCGCTGTAGGCCATCTCGCGCGCCACCCCCTGCGGCACGATCTTCGGCAGGCGCTGCAGGACGCCCAGGTCGGCGGTCATGCCGATCGAGATCTCCTGAACCGTGAAGAATGCCTCGGCGCTGCACAGGCGGATGTCGCAGGCGGTGGCGAGGTCGAGCGCGCCGCCGATGCAGCCGCCCTGGATGGCGCAGACGACCGGGAAGCGCGCGTCGTCGAGGGCGCTGAAGCAGTCCATCAGGCGCGCCAGCGAACGCTGGAAGGCGAGCCGCTCGCGCGCCGTGCGCACCGCGAGCATCGGGTCATCG
>NZ_JANODC010000431.1:0-2887 GCF_031412495.1 Rhizobacter sp.
GATGAACTCGAGCCAGCCCTCGAGGGTGCGGATCTAGGCCTCGGGCGCAGGATCGCGCTTGAGGAGCGTCACCAGGCGCGCGACTTTCTCGCGCAACGCGCGGCGGTCGACGATCATGTCGATGGCGCCCTTCTCGAGCAGGAACTCGGAGCGCTGGAAGCCCTCGGGCAGGGTCTCGCGCACCGTCTGCTCGATCACGCGCGGGCCGGCGAAGCCGATGAGCGCGCCGGGCTCGGCGATGACGACGTCGCCGATGAATGCGAAGCTCGCCGACACGCCGCCCATGGTGGGATCGGTGAGGATGGAGATGAACGGCTGGCGCGCGGCGGTGAGCTGGTGCAGCGCGGCGGTGGTCTTGGCCATCTGCATGAGCGAGAGGACGCCTTCCTGCATGCGCGCGCCGCCCGTGGCGGTGAAGCAGATGAACGGCAGGCCCTCGTCGCAGCACGCCTGCACGCCGCGAACGAAGCGCTCGCCGACCACCGAGCCCATGGAGCCGCCCATGAAATCGAATTCGAAGCACGCCGTGACGATCGGCAGGCTCATGAGCGAGCCGCCCATGACGACGAGCGCGTCGGTCTCGCCGGTGTTCTCGAGCGCGTCCTTCAGGCGTTCAGGTACTTCTTGCTGTCCCTGAACTTGAGCGCGTCGACCGGCAGCACTTCCTGGCCGATCTCGTAGCGGCCCTCGGCGTCGAGGAAGGCGTCGAGGCGCGCCCGCGCGCCGATGCGGTGGTGGTGCGCGCACTTCGGGCAGACGTTGATGTTCTTCTCGAGGTCGGTCTTGTAGAGCACCGTCTCGCACGACGGGCACTTGACCCACAGGCCTTCCGGAACGGTCCGCCGCTCGCTCGGATCGGTCTGCTGGATCTTCGGCGGCAGGAGTTTTTCGAGCCAGCTCATGGATGTCTTCCTTCGATGTTGCGGCTCAGGCGTCGAGCGCGCGGCGGATCTCGGCGATGAAGCCGGCGGCGACGGCCGGCGCTTCTTCTCGGCCGGCCGCCTCCAGCCGCTGCACGAGGGCGCTGCCGATGACCACCGCGTCGGCCACGTCGGCCACGGCGCGCGCCGTCTTCGCATCGCGGATGCCGAAGCCGACCCCGACCGGAACCTTCACGTGCTGGCGGATGCGCGGGATCATGTGCTTCACGGCGTCGATGTCGAAGTGACCGGCACCGGTCACGCCCTTGAGCGACACATGGTAGACGTATCCGCTGCCCACGGCGCCGACGCTGGCGATGCGTGCATCGCTCTAGGTCGGCGCCAGCAGGAAGATCGGGTCCATGCCGTTGCGCTTGAGCAGGGCGGCGAACTCGACCGACTCCTCAGGCGGGTAGTCGACGACCAGCACTCCGTCCACGCCGGCCGACTTCGCATCGGCGACAAAGCGCTCCACGCCGAAGCGCTCGACCGGGTTGGCGTAGCCCATCAGGACGACGGGCGTACGCTCGTCCCGGGCGCGAAAGGCGCTCACCATCGCCAGGACCTGGGGCATGCCGATGCCGCGCGCCAGGGCGCGCTCGCTCGCCTTCTGGATCACCGGTCCGTCGGCCATGGGGTCGCTGAAGGGCACGCCGAGCTCGATGACGTCGGCGCCGGCCTCGGCCATCGCCAGAATGATGGCCGCGGTGGTGTCGGCGTGAGGGTCGCCGGCGGTCACATAGGGAATGAGGGCCTTGCGGCCGCGGGCGCGAAGGGCGGCAAAGGTGGCGTCGATGCGGCTCATCGAAGCGGGCGCGCGTCGAGCTCGGCGACCGTGGCGATGTCCTTGTCGCCGCGGCCGGAGAGATTGACGAGCAGGTGCTGGTCGCTTCGCATGGTCGCCGCCAGCTGCATCGCGTAAGCGACGGCATGGCTCGACTCGAGGGCCGGGATGATGCCCTCGGTGCGGCAGAGGCGGTGGAACGCGGCCAGCGCGTCGTCGTCGGTGATGCCGACGTACTCGGCCCGGCCGATGTCGTGCAGCCAGGCGTGCTCCGGGCCCACGCCCGGGTAGTCGAGACCGGCCGAGATCGAGTGCGTCTCGATGATCTGGCCGTTCGCGTCCTGCAGGAGGTAAGTGCGGTTGCCGTGCAGCACGCCGGGGCTGCCGGCGCTGATCGACGCCGCATGCCGGCCGCTCTGCAGGCCCTCGCCGGCCGCCTCGACGCCGATCAGCCGCGTCTGCTCGCGCCCGATGTACGGGTAGAAGATGCCCATGGCGTTGCTGCCGCCGCCGACGCAGGCGATCACCGCGTCGGGCTGCCGGCCCGCAGGCCCGCCGAGGCTCTCGATCATCTCCGGCATCTGCACCAGGCACTCGTCGCCGATGACGCGCTGGAAGTCGCGCACCATCGTCGGGTACGGGTGCGGGCCCGCCACGGTGCCGATGATGTAGAAGGTGTTCTCGACGTTCGTGACCCAGTCGCGCAGGGCTTCGTTCAGCGCGTCCTTCAACGTCCTCGAACCGCTCTCCACCGGCACCACGGTGGCGCCCAACAGGTGCATGCGATAGACGTTGGGCGACTGGCGCTTGACGTCCTCGCTGCCCATGTAGACCACGCACTCCATGCCGTAGCGCGTGATCGCCGAGACGGGCGCCGGCCAGCACGGCGTGGCCAGCGCGACGGTCGCCGCGCGCTACGGCATGGAGTGCGTCGTGTACATGGGCGCCGAGGACGTGAAGCGCCAGTCGCCCAACGTCTATCGGATGCACCTGCTCGGCGCGACCGTGGTGCCGGTCGAAAGCGGCTCGAAGACCTTGAAGGACGCGCTCAACGAAGCGCTGCGCGACTGGGTCACCAACGTCGAGAACACCTTCTACATCATCGGCACGGTGGCGGGGCCGCACCCGTACCCGATGCTGGTGCGCGACTTCCAGCGCGTGATCGGCGACGAGTGCGTGATGC
>NZ_JANODC010000432.1:0-2647 GCF_031412495.1 Rhizobacter sp.
ACCTGGGCCCGATCTTCGATCAGGGCCGTGACCTCGATCGCCGTCATGGCGATGTCGTAGTCGCCGATGATGTCGCGAAATGCCCGGCCGATCTCGCTGCCGGCGGCCAGGTATTCGCGCTTGCTCGTCACGTACCAGGTCATGCGGACGATGTGCTTCGGCTGCGCGCCGGCGGCGTGCAGGACGGCAACGATGTTCTGGAAGGCGAGCCGGGTCTGCTCGCCGAAGTCGTCGGTTGTCCAGACGCCGGCCGGGTCCCAGCCGACCTGCCCCGCCACGAAGACCTGGCGCCCTCGCGCGACGACGCCGTTGGCGTAGCCCTTCGGCCGCGGCCAGCCTTCCGGCAGGACGGCTTCCTTCTTGCTCTCGTTCTCGGTCATGTCGTTCCCTTGCTGGCCGCGCCGACGCTCTTGAGGAGTTCGCGGCCGATGATGAGCTGCTGCACTTCGGTCGCGCCTTCGTAGATGCGCAGCGCCCGGATCTCGCGGTAGAGGCGCTCGACGGTCTCGCCGCTGCGCACGCCCTGCCCGCCCCACATCTGCACCGCGGCGTCGATGACCTGCTGCGCGCCTTCGGTGGCGGCGAGCTTGGCCATCGCCGCCTCGCGCGTGACGTTGCCGCCGCGGTCGCGCTGCCAGGCGGCGCGGTAGGTGAGGAGCGCCGCCGAGTCGATGGTCAGCGTCATCTTCGCGAGGGCCGCCTGCGTCAGCTGGAAGTCGGCGAGAACGCCGCCGAACATGCGCCGCGAGGTCGCCCGCTCGAGGGCGGCGTCGAAGGCGCAGCGGGCGAAGCCGAGCGCCGCCGCGGCGACCGAGGTGCGGAACACGTCGAGCGTGCGCATCGCGATCTTGAAGCCCTCGCCTTCGGCGCCGATGCGCCGCGCCGCCGGCACCCGGCAGCCGCTGAAGCGCAGCCGCGCGAGGGGATGCGGGGCGATGACGTCGATGCGCTCGGCGATCTCGAAGCCCGGTGTGCCGGCCTCGACGATGAAGGCGCTGATGCCGCGCGAGCCGCGGGCGGGCGTGCCCGTGGCGTGGCCGGTGGCGCCGTCGCCGGTGCGCGCGAAGACTACGTAGACGTCGGCGATGCCGCCATTGGAAATCCAGGTCTTCTCGCCGTCGAGCACGTAGTCGCTGCCGTCGAGGCGGGCCGAGCAGGCCATCGCCGCGACGTCGGAGCCGGCGTCGGGCTCCGACAGCGCGAAGGCGGCGATCGACTGGCCGCGCGCGACCTTCGGCAGCCAGGCCGCGCGCTGCTCGGCCGAGCCGGCGAGGCTGATCGCGCCCGAGCCGAGGCCCTGCATCGCGAAGGCGAAGTCGGCCAGGCCCGAGTGGCGCGCGAGCGTCTCGCGCACGAGGCAGATCGAGCGCGTGTCGATCGCGTCGTCGCTGCCGCCGAAGGCGCGGCCGGCGATGGCGTGCGACAGCCAGCCGGCCTCGCCGAGCGAGCGGACGAGGCCACGGCATTCGGCGTCGACGCTGGCGCGGTCGTCGGCGTGGGCGTGGCCGAGCGACGCCGTGGCCCAGGCGTCGAGGTCGGCGGCGAGGGTGCGGTGACGCGGCTCGAAGAAGGGCCAGTCGAGGTGGTCCATGGAAGAAGCGCGGGCGTTCGCCATGGCCGTCACCACTTCGGGGCGACGCGTTCGCCCGGCAGGATCTCGTACGGGTCGCCCCAGCCCGGCGCCTGGCGCAGGCGGTCGCGCCAGGCGGCGAGGCTCGGGAAGCGATCCTCGAGCACGTAGCCGCTCTCGTCGGCCGGGTAGAACAGGTAGCCGGAGAGCGACATGTCGGCGATGGTCAGCTCGTCGCCGACGATGTGCGAGCGGTTCGCGAGGTGCTTGTCGACGATAAAGAAGGCGCTGTCGATGCGACCGCGCAGGAAGGCGGCGACGGCCGGGTCCGGCGGGGTCGCGGCGAACGACTTCATGAAGCGCCAGGTCGCGAAATGGCTCGTGAACTTGTGGTTGTCGAAGAACAGCCAGCGCAGCACTTCCCGGCGCTCGTCGTCGTTCCTGCCGCCGAACCGGCCGTGCCGCTCGGCGAGCATCGTCAGGATGACGCCCGACTGCGTCGTCTTGCGGCCGTCCTCCTCCTCCAGCACCGGCACCTCGCCCATCGCGTTGACGCTCTCGCGCCACGCGGCGCTGCGCGTCCCGCCGGCAGCGAAGTCGGCGATCGTCATCGGCACCGCCTGGAACGGCAGCTCGAGCGCGCGCAGCAGGAAGGCGACCTTGAAGGTGTTTCCGGACTGGGCGAAGCCATGGAGCTTCAACATGGTTTCAGTTCCCTTCGAAGCGTGGCTTCTGCTTGGCCGCGAAGGCCTCGTAGGCACGCGTGAAGTCCTGCGTCAGCATGCAGATCGCCTGTGCCTGCGCCTCGGCCTCGATCGCCTGCTCGAGGGTCATCGCCCACTCCTGGTGCAGCATGGTCTTGGTGATGCCGTTGGCGAAGGTCGGGCCGGCGGCGAGGTCGCGGGCCATCGCCATCGCATCCTCGTGCAGGCGCGCCGGGTCGCTGAGGCGGTTCAGGAAGCCCCAGCGCTCGGCCTCCTCGCCGCCCATCGAGCGGCCGGTGTAGAGCAGCTCGCTGGCGCGGCCCTGGCCGATGATCCTCGGCAGCATCGCGCAGGCGCCCATGTCGCAGCCGGC
>NZ_JANODC010000433.1:0-10217 GCF_031412495.1 Rhizobacter sp.
CGGCGGCAAGATGGGGCCGACCCTCGCCCGTCTGGCCAAGCGCGCCGCGCCCACCAAGCGCGTCATCGGCGTGGCCCGCTTCAGCGACCTGGCGGTGCGCCGCCAGCTCGAGGCGCACGGCGTCGAGACGATCGCCTGCGATCTGCTCGACCGGGCCGCGCTCGAGGCCCTGCCGCGCTGGCCGAACATCGTCTTCGCCGCCGGGCACAAGTTCGGCGCCAGCGGCAACCCGGCGCTCACCTGGGCCATGAACACGCACGTGCCGGCGCTCGTCGCCGAGACCTTCCGCGCCTCGCGCATCGTCGCCTTCTCGAGCGGCAACGTCTACCCGCTGACGACGCTCGGTCGCGCCGCCGCCAACGAGACGACGCTGCCGCTGCCGGTCGGCGAATACGCGCAGTCCTGCCTCGGCCGCGAGCGGATGTTCGAGCACTTCTCCGGCGTCCACGGCACGCCCGGGCGGCTGGTCCGCCTCAACTACGCGATCGACATGCGCTACGGCGTGCTGGTGGACATCGCCGGCAAGGTGCACCGGGGCGACCCGGTCGACGTGACCATGGGCCACGTCAACGTCATCTGGCAGGGCGATGCGAACGCGCAGGTCCTGCGCTGCCTGCGCCACTGCACGACGCCGGCGACGCCGATCAACTGCACCGGCCCGGAGACGCTGTCGGTGCGCTCGCTCGCCGAAGCGCTCGGCGCGCGCATGGGCCTGGCGGCGACGATCACCGGCAGCGAAGCGCCGACAGCGCTGCTTTCCGACACCACGCTGGCCGCGTCGCTGTTCGGCTACCCGCAGGTGCCGCTCGGGCCGATGCTCGACTGGGTCGCCCACTGGGTGCAGCGGGGCGGCGCGAGCTTTAACAAGCCGACCAAGTTCGAAGTCCGCGATGGCCGGTTCTGACATCGCCGCGATCGAACGGCTGGTCGCAGCCGACGTGCGCGGCGGGCTGGCCCTGTCGGCCGCCGCCGGCTGGAACCAGAGCCACGACGACTGGCGGCTTTTTCTCGCGCACGGCCACGCCGTCGGCTGTCGCGACGAGGTCGGCAACCTCGTCGCCACCGCCGCGGCGCTGCCGTACGAGGGCGGCGCCGGCTGGATCTCGATGGTCCTGGTCGACCCGCACTGGCGCCATCGCGGCCTGGCCTCGCGCCTGATGGGCGAGTGCATCCGCCACCTGCAGTCGCTCGGCCTGGCGCCGACGCTCGACGCCACGCCGGCCGGCCAGGCGGTGTACCGGCAGCTCGGCTTCGTGCCCGGCTTCGCCTTCGAGCGCTGGGAAGGCGAGGGCGGTGCGGCCACGGGCGACGAGCTGCCGGCGGCCGGCATCGACGACCTGGCCCGCATCGTCGACCTCGACCGGGCCGCGCTCGGCGGCGTCGGCCGCGAGGTCCTGCTGCGCGACTTCCTGGCCCGTCCCACGACCTGCGCCTGGCTGCACCCGAAGGACGCCGGCTTCGTCGTCGCCCGCGCCGGCCACCGTGCGACCCAGGTCGGTCCGCTGGTCGCCGCCACCGTCGGGGCGGCACTCACGCTGCTCGGCCACGTGCTCGCGCGCACTGCCGGCCGCGTCTTCATCGACGTGCCGGTTCGCAGCGCCGGGTTGGTCGAGACCCTGGCGCAGCGCAGCTTCGTCCGCCAGCGCCCCTTTGTCCGCATGGCGCTGGGTGCCGCACCCGCCAGCGAACCGGACGCGACCCTGTTCGCCCTGGCCGGCCCGGAGTTCGGATGATCGACAGCCCGCTCGTCGCCACCGTGCGCGCCCGCCTCTTCGAAGGCCTCGCCATCCCGGCGCACCCGCTCGCCCTCGACGCCTCGCGCCGCCTCGACGTGCGCCGGCAGCGCGCCTTGGCCCGCTACTACCTCGACGCCGGCGCCGGCGGCCTGGCCGTCGGCGTGCACACGACCCAGTTCGCGATCCGCGGCGCCGGCCTCTACGAGGAGGTGCTGCGCATCGCCGCCGAGGAAGCGCGCGGCTGGAAGCGGCTCGTGCCGACCCCGTCGCCGCTGCTCGTCGCCGGCGTCTGCGGCGACACCGCGCAGGCGCTCGGCGAAGCGCGGACGGCGCGCGGCCTCGGCTACCAGGCCGGCCTGCTCAGCCTCGCGGCCCTGAAGGGCGCGGGCACCGCGGCCCTGATCGAGCATTGCCGGTCCGTGGCCGAGGAGATCCCGCTGATCGGCTTCTACCTGCAGCCGGCGGTCGGCGGGCTCGACCTCGGCACCGACTTCTGGACCCGCTTCGCGGCCATCGACAACGTCGTCGCGATCAAGGTCGCGCCCTTCAACCGCTACCGCACGCTCGACGTGGTGCGCGGCGTCGTCGCTGCCGGCGCCGAGAAACGCGTCGCCCTCTACACCGGCAACGACGACCACATCGTGCTCGACCTGGTCACGCCCTTCGTGGCCTTGCGCGACGGTGCGCCGGTCACGGCTCGCTTCGTCGGCGGCCTGCTCGGCCACTGGTCGGTGTGGACGCGCTCGGCGGTGCAGCTGCTCGAGCGCTGCAAGGCGGCCGCGGGCCGGCCCGGCGCCGCCATCGACGCCGAGCTGCTCGCCCTCGACAGCCGGGTCACCGACTGCAACAGCGCCTTCTTCGACGTCGCCAACGGCTTCCACGGCTGCATCGCCGGCTGCCACGAGGTGCTGCGCCGGCAGGGCCTGCTGACGACCATCGCCTGTCTCGACCCCGGCGAAGGCCTGAGCCCCGGCCAGCGCGAGGCCATCGACCGCGTCTGCCGCGAGCATGCCGACCTCTCAGACGACGCCTTCGTGGCCGAGCACCTCGAGCGCTGGCTGGAATGACGAGGCCCGATGGCGAGTCCCGTCGGTCCCTGCCCCCCGCGGG
This sequence comes from Rhizobacter sp., assembly GCF_031412495.1. Classification (GTDB taxonomy): domain Bacteria; phylum Pseudomonadota; class Gammaproteobacteria; order Burkholderiales; family Burkholderiaceae_C; genus Schlegelella_A. The sequence continues at coordinate 2,847 of NZ_JANODC010000433.1, forward strand.
GGCGCGGCCGGGCTTGGGGCGCCCCGGCGCCCGGCCGGGGAGCGCGTGACAAGCGCCTCGATCGCACCGCGGCTCCGGGTCCTCGGCGTCGACGCCTTCGAGCAGCCCTACCGGCATCGCCTGCCGTTCCGCTTCGGCGTCGTCACCATCAACGAAGGCGTGCAGGCCTGCCTGCGCGCCCACGTGTGCCTCGACGACGGCCGCGAAGGCTTCGGCTACGCCGCCGAGTCGCTGGCCGCGAAGTGGTTCGACAAGGACCCGGCCCTCGGCGACGAGCAGAACCGGCACCAGCTGCGCAAGGCGATCGAGATCGCCGTCGACGCCTACGTCGACGCGCCGATCGCGACGGCCTTCGAGCTCTACGCCGACCACTACCGGCGGCAGATGCGCGCCGGCCGCGAGCTCGGCCTGCCGCCGCTCGTCGCCGGCTACGGCAACGCCCTGCTCGACCGCGCCGTGCTCGACGCCGTCTGCCGCCTGCTCGGCGCCAGCTTCTGGGCGGCCATGCGCAGCAACGTTGCCGGCATGGTCGCGCATCCGATCCTGGTCGATCTCGGCTCGATCGACTTCGGCCCCTTCCTCGCCGGCCTCGAACCCGTGCACAGCATCGAGGCGCGGCACACGGTCGGCCTCCTCGACCCGATCGTCGCCGCCGACCAGGCGCCGGGCCGCCGCGTCGACGACGGCCTGCCGGAAACGCTCGAGGAGGTGGTCGCCCGCTACGGGCAGCGCGCCTTCAAGCTCAAGGTGAGCGGCGACCTGCGCGCCGACATCGACCGGCTGGCCCGCATTGCCGGCGTCCTCGACGGCATCGAGGGCCCGCTGCACGTGACCCTCGACGGCAACGAGCAGTTCGACGATGTCGAGGCCGTGGTCGCACTGTGGAGCGCGATGGAGGCGGCGCCGGCCCTGCAGCGGCTGGTCGCCTCGACCCTCTTCATCGAGCAGCCGATCAGGCGCCAGGCGGCGCTGTCGCGCAGCGTCGCGGCGCTGGCCCGGCACCGCCCGGTGATCATCGACGAGAGCGACGGCGAGATCGATGCCTTCGTCCGCGCCCGTGCCCTCGGCTACGGCGGCGTCTCCTCGAAGGCCTGCAAGGGCTTCTACAAGTCCATCGTCAACCTGGCGCGCTGCCGGCGCTGGAACGCCGAGGGCGAGGGCGCCTACTTCCTGTCCGGCGAGGACCTGACGACGCAGGCCGGCCACGCCGTGCAGCAGGACCTGGCCCTGGTCGCCCTGCTCGGCCTGGCCGACGTCGAGCGCAACGGACACCACTTCATCGACGGCTTCGCCGGCCGCCCGCCGGCCGAGGCCGAAGCCTTCCTGCACGCTCACCCCGACCTGTATGAAGCCGACCGCGGCCGCGTCCGCCTGGCGATCCACGGCGGCCGGCTCGACCTGAGCTCGCTCGAGTGCCCGGGCTTCGGCACCTCGGTCGTCCCCGATCTCTCGGCCGCCGCGCCGATGGCGAAGGCCGACTGGCCGACCGGGAGCGTCGCCGCCGCCGGGCGGCCGGCGACATAACCGCCGACGCGCACCCGGCGCCGCGGCGATGAAGGAGTACGAATCCTTCGACGGCCTGGGCCTCGCCGAACTGGTGCACAGCGGCCAGGTCTCGGCGGCCGAGCTGCTCGCTGCGGCGCTGCAGCGCACCGAGGCGCGCGACCCGGCCCTCAACGCGGTGGTGACGCGGCTCGACGATGCGGCGCGTGCGGCGCTCGCCGCACGCGCCCCGACCGGGCCGTTTGCCGGCGTGCCCTTCCTCGTCAAGGAGCTGCTCGCCGGCGTCGCCGGCACGGCCACGAGCAACGCCTCGCGGCTCTTTGCCGGCGCCGCGGCCGCCCGCGACGGCGAGCTCGTCGCGCGCTACCGACGGGCCGGGCTGGTCGTCTTCGGCAAGACCAACTCGCCGGAGTTCGGCCTCCTGCCTGTCACCGAGTCGGCGCTGTACGGGACGACGCGCAACCCGTGGAACTTGAGCCTCTCGCCGGGCGGCTCGAGCGGCGGCTCGGCGGCGGCGGTCGCGGCGGGCATCGTCCCCGCGGCGCACGCCACGGACGGCGGCGGCTCGATCCGCATCCCGGCCTCGTGCTGCGGCCTGTTCGGCCTCAAGCCGACGCGCGGCCGGGTCAGCTTCGGCCCGGAGGTCGGCGAAGGCCTGAGCGGGCTGTCGGTGCAGCACGTCGTCAGCCGCAGCGTGCGCGACAGCGCCGCCCTGCTCGACGCCACCGCCGGCCCCGCCCCGGGCGACCCGTACACGGCACCGCCGCCGGAGCGGCCGTTCCTCGCCGAGACCGGCGTCGAGCCCGGGCGGCTGCGCATCGGTTTCGCCCGCGCCGCGCCGGTGGGGGTGCCGATCGCCGCCGAGTGCGTTGCCGCCGTCGAGGACGCGGCGAGTCTGTGCGAATCGCTCGGCCACCACGTCGAGGAGGCTTCGCCGGAGTGCGACTGGAACGCCTTGCAGGTCGGCTTCGCGACGGTGTTCGGCGCGCACGCCATGGCCAACATTGCCCGCGCCACCGGCGGGCCGCTGCCGGCGCCTGGCGAGGTCGAGCCCATGACCCGCGCCGTCGCCGAGCAGGCGCGATCGCTGAGCGCGGCCGACCTGATCGTCGCCCTGCACGGCCTGAGCCGGCAGGCGCGGGCGATCGCCGCCTTCTTCGCCCGCCACGACGTCTGGCTGACGCCGACGCTGGCCGGGCCGCCGCTGCCGATCGGCCGCTTCTCGTCCGGGCCGGCGACGGCCGAGGCCTGGGCCCGCGGCTTCACGGACCACTGCCCGTTCACCTACCCGTTCAACGTCACGGGGCAGCCGGCGGCGTCGCTGCCGCTCTACTGGAGCGCAGCCGGCGTGCCGATCGGCTGCCAGATCGCCGGCCGCAGCGGCGACGAGGCGACGCTGCTGCGCCTGGCGGCGCAGCTCGAGCGGGCGCGGCCCTGGTTCGGGCGGCGGCCGCCCGGGCTCACGGCTTTGGCGTGAGCTTCAGCAGCTCGCCGTTGCGCTCGTCGGTGACGACGTAGAGCGCGCCATCGGGGCCCTGGCGGACGTCGCGGATGCGCTGGCCGCGGTCGGCGAGGAGCCGTTCCTCGGCGACCACCCGGCCGCCCTCGACGACCAGCCGCACCAGCGCCCGCCCGCGCAGCCCGCCCATGAAGAGGTGGCCGCGCCAGGCTGGGAACGCGGCGCCGCCGTACCACTCGGCCCCCGATGGCGCGACGACCGGGTCCCAGTAGTAGACCGGCTGCTCGAGGCCGGCCTGGGTGGTGGCACCGGGGCCGATCGGCTGGCCCGAGTACTCCTGCCCGTACGAGATCGCCGGCCAGCCGTAGTTCTTGCCCTTCTCGACGAGGTTGACCTCGTCGCCGCCCTGCGCGCCCATCTCGCCGGTCCAGAGCCGCCCCTGCGCGTCGAATGCGGCGGCCTGGATGTTGCGGTGGCCGAGGCTCCAGATCTCCGGCCGGGCGCCGGCCTGGCCTGTGAACGGGTTGTCCGGCGGCACCGAGCCGTCGGCGCGGATGCGCAGGATCTTGCCCATGTGGCTCGACAGCTGCTGCGCCTGCGGCCGGATCTGCCGGTCGGAGCGGTCGCCGAGGGTCACGTAGAGCAGCCCGTCGCGGTCGAAGGCCAGGCGCGAGCCGAAGTGGTGGCCGCCGTCGTGCGTCGGCATCGCGCGCAGGATGACGCGGACCTGCTCCAGGCCGCGACCGTCGGCCGTCACCACGCCGCGCGCGACGCTGGTGCCGTTGCCGCCCTCGCGGAGCTCGGTGTAGCTCCAGAAGATCGTCCGGTCGCTCGCGAAGCGGGGGCTGAGTGCGACGTCGAGCAGGCCGCCCTGGTTGCGGTAGTCGACGGCAGGCAGGCCGGCGAGGGGCGGCCCGACCTGGCCGCTCGCCGAGACGATGCGCAGACGGCCGGGCTTCTCGGTGACGAGCAGGTCACCGCCGGGCAGCGGCTCGACGGCCCAGGGGTGCTCGAGCCCCTTGGCCAGCACGGTCACGTTGAATGCGGCGCTCGGTGCGGCGGCGCAGGCCCGCGTCTGCCCTGCGAAGGCCGGCTGCTGCTGCGAGGCGTTGGCGGCGCGGCTGTCGACCGGGGTGCAGCCGGCGTCGCTGCGCTGCGCCTGGGCGGCGGCGGCGGCGAGGAACAGCGTCGCGGCGAGGAGCGCGCGCATCGAATCCATCATGCGCGGCGCGGAGCAAGGCGCATGCCCCGCTACTCCATGCCGAGCAGCTTGTAGATGCGCCGGGTGTAGACGCCGAAGGCTTCGTGCGTCTTGATGTCGAGCGTGCGCGGGTGCGGCAGCTCGATCTCGAAGTTGTCGGCCATGCGCGCCGGCCCGGCGGTGAAGACGACGACGCGGGTGCCGAGGAACACCGCCTCGGAGATGCCGTGCGTGACGAAGAGGATGGTCTTGCCGGACTGCTTCCAGATGCGCAGCAGCTCGAGGTTCATCTTCTCGCGCGTGAGCGCGTCGAGGGCGCCGAAGGGCTCGTCCATCAGCACCAGTTTCGGGTCGTGCACCAGGGAGCGGGCGATCGCCGCGCGCTGCTGCATGCCGCCGGACAGCTCGTACGGCCGCTTGCCTTCGCTGCCGGACAGGCCGACGAGGGCGAGCAGGTCACGGGCCCTGTCACGGCTTTCCTTTCCCGGCAAGCCGAGGATCTCGGCCGGCAGGAGGACGTTGTCGATGATCGTGCGCCACTTCAGCAGCAAGGGCGCCTGGAAGACCATGCCGATGTCGCGCGCCGGATCGAACGGCACCTCGGGCGAGCCGATCGTCACCGTTCCGGCGTCGTGCGGGTGCAGGCCGGCGAGGATCTTCAGCAGCGTGCTCTTGCCGCAGCCTGACGGGCCGACCAGGCAGGCCAGCTCGCCCGGCATGACGTCGAAGGTCGCGTCGGAGATCGCCAGGTGCGCGGTCGGGCCGCGGCCGTAGGTCTTGGCGACGCCGGAGAGGTGGATGAAGGGAGCGGTCATTCGTTCAGCCCAGGCGCGCGTCGGGAACGACGAAGGCGCGCTCGAGCAGCAGCACCGAGCCGTAGAGGATCATGCCGAGCAGGGTGATCAGCAGCACGGCCATGAACATCGCCGCGGTGTCGAGCGTCACCTGCACCTGCAGCATCAGGTAGCCGAGGCCCTTGTCGGAGCCGAGGAACTCGCCCACGATGGCGCCCGCCACGGCGAGGATCGCGCCCACCTTCATGCCCGAGAAGATGTACGGCAGGGCCCCGGGCAGCTGGATCTTGGTGAAGACCTGCCAGCGCGAGCCGCGCAGGGTGCGCACCAGGTCGAGCAGGTCGGGCTCGACCTCGCGCAGGCCGCGCACGGTGGTCAGCAGGATCGGGAACACGCAGATCGAGAACGCGATCATCATGTTCGGGACGATCCCGTACTTGAACCAGACGATGATCAGCGGCCCGAGCGCGACCTTCGGGATCATGTTCAGGCTCACGAGCAGCGGCATCATGAAGGCCTCGAGCGGCTTCGACCACGTAAAGGCCAGCGCCAGGACCACGCCGACGACCAGCGCGATCAGGTAGCCCCCGAAGATCTCGATGGCGGTGACGGCGGTGTTGGTCCACCAGCTGTAGGTGCCGGAGAACAGCGTCGCCGCCGTGTCGCCCGGCGACGGCATGACGAACTTCGGCACGTTGCCGAACTTCACGAACAGGTACCAGGCCAGGAGCAGGGCCAGGTGCGAGGCCACCGCCATCGAAGGGCGCGTCCAGCGGTTGTTCAGGTCGGGCATCGAGCAGGCGGCACGAGGTGGGGCAACGGGTTGGGCGGCGCGCCATCATATGGGCTGCGCATCGGGGTCATTGCTCTCCCGGGCGTGGGGCGCTCTTGCTAGACTGAAACGAGGTTCTGTCCAGGAGTCGCCATGCACCTCGTTCGCCGTCTCGCCATCGTCGCCGGCTTCGCCGCCAGCCTCGCCGCCGTGCCTGCCATGGCGCAGCAGAAGCTCGACCTGATCCTCAACTGGGTCCCCGGCGGCGACCACGCGCCCTTCTACTACGCGAAGAAGATGGGCTGGTACAAGGAGGCCGGGATCGACCTCACCATCGAGCCGGGCCGCGGCTCGGCGCCGGCGGTGCAGAAGGTCGGCGCCGGTGCCAACCAGATCGGCATCGCCGACCTGGCCAATGCGCTGGTCGGCCGCAGCAAGGGCGCCAACACGGTCGGTGTCTACAACATCTACGCCAACTCGCCGCAAGGCTTCTACTGGCTGAAGAGCTCCGGCATCAAGTCCGTGAAGGACCTCGCGGGCAAGAAGATCGGCAACCCGGCCGGCGACGGCTCGCGCAGCGTCTGGCCGGCCTTCGCCAAGGCCAACGGCATCGACCCGGGGTCGGTGACCTTCGTCAACATCGATGCGAACAGCAAGCTCGCGGCCCTGAAGGCGAAGTCGATCGACGCCACCACCTCGTTCTACAACATCCACCACATCTTCCAGCGCGAGCTCGGCGACGACATGGGTTTCCTCGCCTGGAAAGACGCCGGCTTCAACCCCTACGGCAACACCGTGATCGTCAACGCCGACTACCTGAAGGCCAACAAGCCGGTGGTCGCGAACTTCGTGAAGGTCACGCAGAAGGCCTTCGCCACCTGCGTGCAGACGCCGCGGCCGTGCGTGCAGGCGCTCGTCGAGGCCAACGGCGCCCTGCAGATGGACAACGAGATGCAGAACTGGGCCCTGGTCGAGGTGCTCATGAGCGACAAGGTGTCGAAGGGCGTGGGCCTCGGCTGGCTCGACGACGCGCGCATGGCCGCTGACTACGAGATGGTCAAGACCTACATCGGCCTCGACCAGCCCTTTGATGTCAAGACGGCCTACACCAACGAGTTCCTCGATCGCTCGATCAAGATGACGAAATGACGGGCGCGCGCAGCGCCCCGGTCGTGCAGTCCACCGACGCCGCTCCGCGCATCCGCACCACCGTCGTCGGCTCCTACCCGGTGCCGGAGTGGCTGGTCGCCACGCCCTCCGAGCAGGGGCTGATCGACGCCACGCGGGTCGTCATCGCGACGCAGGAGCAGGCCGGCGTCGACGTCGTCTGCGACGGCGAGCTCTACCGCTTCGACGTCAACCATCCCGAGACGAACGGGATGATCGAGTACTTCGTGCGGCCCATGCAGGGCGTGCGTTACGAGATGACCTTCGAGGAGGTCATGGCCTTCCGCGCCATGCCCGGCATGCGCTTCCGCACCCGCGCGCCCGGCGTCGTCGACGGCCCGGTGTCGAGCGGCACGCTCGACCTGCCGCTCGCCTGCCAGCGCGCGGCGGCGCTCGCCACGCACGCCTTCAAGTTCACGGTCACCGGCCCGCACATGCTGGCCAAGACGCTGCTCGACCACCACTACCGCAGCAC
>NZ_JANODC010000434.1:0-11353 GCF_031412495.1 Rhizobacter sp.
CGCATCGCCGTCGCGCGGCGGCGGCCGCGGCTTGGCCACGCGGCGCGGCGGGCGCGGCTCGCGTGCGCTCTCGAGCAGGCGCCGGCGCTCGTCGTCGTCGGCCGCGTACAGCGACTCCCACCACTCGGCGAGGGCCGGGTCGGCCTCTCCGACGACGCCGCGCAGGCGCAGGAAGTCGAGCCCGGCCCGGAAGCGCGGCTGCTCGAGCAGCGCCGGCGCGGACCCGCTTGCGCGCCGCTCGAGGCGCGGCTGCAGCATCCAGATCTCGCGCATATCCACCGCCAGCTTGCCGCGGCCGGAGATGTCGCCGATGCGGGCGTCGAAGGCCTCGTCGATGGCGTGCTCGAGGGCCTGGAACGACGACTCGCCCGCGTCCTGGCGCGACTTCCAGCGCTCCTGCACGTCGTGCCAGAGCATGGCGGCGAGCATGAAGCTCGGCGCCACCGGCTTGCCGGCCTCGACGCGGGCATCGGTGTCGGCGAGCGCGGCCTGGACGAACCGGCCGCGCGCCCCCGATGACTGCGCCTCGTCGAGGGCCACGTCGAGGACCGGGAACACGCCGCGGTGCAGGCCGAGCTTTCGCAGCTCGACGATGCTGGCCAGGGCATGGCCGGTCTGCAGCAGCTTGATCATCTCGTCGAAAGTGCGCGACTGCGGCACGTTGTCGAGCAGGGCCGCCATTTCCTTGATCGGCGCGCGCGTCTTCGGCTCGATCTCAAAGCCGAGCTTGGCCGCGAAGCGGACGGCGCGGATGATGCGGACCGGGTCCTCGCGGTAGCGCGCCACCGGGTCGCCGATCATGCGCAGCAGCTTCTTCTTGGCGTCCTTCAGGCCGCCGTGGTAATCGACGACGATCTCGCGCAGAGGCTCGTAGTACAGGGCGTTGACCGTGAAGTCGCGCCGCGCGGCGTCGTCGACCTGCGGACCCCAGACGTTGTCGCGCAGGACGCGGCCGCTCGCGTCGACGACGCTGGTCTTGCCGGCGAGCTCGCCCCGGGACGTGCGCTCGTTGCCGCTCACCTGGTCGGCGGCCGCGGCATCGAGCGTGGCCCGGAAGGTCGACACCTCGATCACCTCGGACAGGCCGCGGTCCTGGCGACCGCGGCCGAAGACGACATGAACGATGCGGAAGCGCCGGCCGATGATGAAGGCGCGCCGGAAGAGGCCTTTCACCTGCTCCGGCGTCGCGTTGGTGGCGACGTCGAAGTCCTTGGGGCGCAGCCCGAGCAGCAGGTCGCGGACGGCGCCGCCGACGATGTAGGCCTCGTAGCCGGCCTCGGCCAGCGTCGAGACGACCTTGACCGCACGCTCGTCGACCAGCGTCGGGTCGATGCCGTGCTGCTCCTTGCCGACCTCGACGCGCTTGCCGGCGACGCTTCGCTTCGCGCCGCCCGAATTGCCGAGCAGCTTGTTGATGAAGTTCTTGATCATTCGAACAAGTTCAGGATGCGCCAGCCGCGCGCCCGCGCGAGGGCGGCGAGCTCGGGTGACGGATTGGTCGCGACCGGGTCGGTCGCGCGCTCCAGGAGCGGCAGGTCGTTGGGCGAATCGCTGTAGACGCTGATGCGTTCGAAATCGGTCCAGGTCGTGCCGCTCTTGGCCAGCCATTGTCCGATACGCAGGGGCTTGCCCTCGCGAAAGGCCGGGACGCCGTCGACGCGGCCGGTCGGGAGGCCTGTGCCATCGCGCTGGAGGCGGGTGGCGATCAGCGTCTCGATGCCGAACGCGGCGGCGATCGGCGCAGTGACGAAATCGTTGGTGGAGGTGACCAGGGCCAGCCGGTCGCCGCGCTCGCGATGCGCATCGACCAGCGCGTGCGCCGAGGCATGCAGAGCCGGCCCGATGACCTCGCGCATGAAGCGGCCGTGCGCCGCGGCCAGGCCCGCGGCGCTTTGCCGCCGCAAGGGCTCGACGGCGAAGGCGATGTAGGCGTCGATGTCGAGCCGGCCGGCCCGGTAGTCGGCGTAGAACGCGTCATTGCCGGCGCGGAACGCGGCGCTGTCGACCCAGCCGAGGCCGATCATGAACTCGCCCCAGGCGTGGTCGGAATCGATCGGCAGCAGGGTGTGATCGAGGTCGAACAGGGCCAGTCCTTGCGATTCGCTCATCGTCCCGCCTCCTCGGCCAGCATCTGCTTGAGCAGCGGCACGGTGATGGCGCGCTTGGTCGACAGCGCGAAGCCGTCCAGCCGGTCGAGCTGCGCCATCAGGTGCTTGAGATCGCGCGTGAATCGCGTGAGCAGGTAGTCCATGACCTCGTCCGAAAGGAAGGTGCCCCGGCGGTCGGCCTCGTGGCGCAGCGCCGCCCGCACCTCGGGCTCGGAGAGCGGCTGCAGGGCGAAGACATGGCCCCAGGCGAGCCGGGTGCGCAGGTCCTCGCGGACGCGCAGGTCGACCGGCGGCACGCGTCCGGCGGCCAGGATGGCCGCGCCACGGCCCGTCGCTTCCACGAACAGGGAGAACGCGGCGTGCTGGCGCGATTCGTCGAGCTCGTCGCAATCGTCGAGGACCAGCCAGTCCGCGTCGCTGCCGGTCTGCCAAGGTGCGGTCGCACTGCCGGAGAACCACGCGGCGCGGACACCGCGCTCGCCGGCCTGCCGCACTGCCGCCTGCAGCAGGTGCGTCTTGCCGCTGCCCGGCGGCCCCCACAGGTACACCGGCGGCGCCCCGGCCTCCAGACGCTGCAGGTGGGCGACGGCGGCACTGTTGGCGCCAGGCAGGAAGTTGGCGAAGCCGGGCGCCGGCTCGGCACCGATCGCCAGCGGGATCTGTCTCATCCGTTGTAGAGCCTGCTCTGCGTGTAGCTCGCCCGCAAGCGAGCGACGACGACGGAGATGAGCGCGCTCATCGGCAGGGCGAGCAGGACCCCCACGAACCCGAACAGGTGGCCGAAGGCGAACAGCGCGAAGATCACCGTCAGGGCGCTCATGCCGATGCGCCGGCCGACCATTCTCGGCGTCAGGAAAAGTCCCTCGAAGACCTGGCCGCACCCGTACACGAGGAGCACGGCGAGGGGTCCGTACCAGCCGCTGAACTGGAGCGCGCCGGCGAGCAGCGCCAGGACCAGCCCGATGCCGAAGCCGACGTAGGGAACGAAGATGGCCAGGCCGGTGAAGACGCCCACCGGAACTGCCAGCTCGAAGCCGAACAAAGCCAGGCCGACGCTGTAGTAGGCGGCCATCAGCAGCATCACCAGGAGCTGGCCGCGCAGGTACTGGCCGAGCACGGCGTCGCACTCGCCGGCAAAGGAGGTGAAGCCCGGGCGCAGTCGCGGCGGTACCAGGGCGACGACCCGCCGCATGTAGAGCGGCCAGCCGTTGAGGAGGAAGAACAGGACCACGGGGACGAGCACGACGTAGCCGACGACGCCCAGGATGATGCTGCCGCCGATGCGCGCGGATGCCAGCGCCGTCGCCACGCTGTCGTCCCAGTTGGCGTCGAGGTACTTGAGGAAGAACGTGCGCAGGCTGGCCGCGTCGAGCGAGATGTCGACGCCCATCTGCGCCAGCCAGGGCACCAGGTGGCGGTTGACGCGCTCGGCGAGCACCGGCAGCTGGTCGCGCAGCAGCGGAAGCTCCTTCGACAGGATCGGCACCACGAGCAGGACCAGCGCGGTGACTGCGACGATGGCCAGAATCTCGACCAGGACGACCGCGAGCAGGCGCGGCATGCCGCGCCGGGCCAGCTTGTCGACCGCCGGATGCAGGGCGTAGGCGAGTCCGGCGCCGACGGCGAACGGGGCAAGCACCGGCGCCAGCAGCCAGACGAAGGCGGCGGCGGCGGCGCCGATGGCCGCCCAGTTGATGACCCGTCGCTGCGCGGCGGTCAGGCGCATCGCGTGCGAAGCAATGCGCGGGCGACGGTCAATGGAAGCGGGAAGGATCGCCGTGGCCGAGCTCGACCAGGCGCTCGGCGATGGCCATGCGGTCGGGCGCCTGCGGCGCGTGCTCGAGGTAGGCAGACAGGTCGGCCACCGCCGGCTGCACCGCGCCCAGCTCGGCCGCGGCCAGGCCGCGGTCGCGCCGCTCCTCCCACGCCGACGGCAGCAGGATCACGAGGCGGTCGAGCACGGCGAGCAGGCGCGGCCAGTCCTCGTTGCTGCGATGGATCTCCTTCAGGTTGCGCAGCATGCGGGCGACGATCTCGCGCGGCGCCGCCTCCTGCAGGAAGAGGCCGAGCGGCAGCTGCGAGCCGCCCGGCAGGCCCTGGCGGCGGCGATAAGGCACCAGCAGCACGTCGAGCGCATCGCGCGACATCGACTGGCCGGTGAACGGATCGATGACGACGTCGCCTTGCGGCATGCGCAGCTTGACCAGGAAGTGACCGGGGAAGGAGATGCCGTGCGCCGGCAGGCCGACCTGGCCGGCGATCTCGGCGTAGAGCAGGGCCAGGGTGATGGGGATGCCGCGGCGCGTCTGCAGGACGTTGTGCAGGTAGCTGTTCTTCGGGTCGTAGTAGTCGTTGACGTTGCCGGCGAAGCCCAGCTCCTGGAAAAAGAAGCGGTTCAGGAGCCGCAGGCGCTGCATCGCGGCGGCATCGCCGGGGAGCCGCGACTTCAGCCGGGCGGCGAGTCGGTCGATCTCGGCCAGCACCGATTGGCAGTCGAGCGACGGGTAGTCGACGTGGGCGATCGAGATCGCCGTCTCGACCACCGAGAAGGTCGCGTCGTCGGCCACCAGCGCGGCGAAATACTCGAGCGTGGTCGGCGCGTGCAGCAGCAAGGGACCGGGCATTCGACAAGTTTAGGCCTAGCCGCGGCGAGAGAAATCGCGCGGGCGAAAGCCCGCGCCGAGCAATACGCCAAAGTACAGGAGAGCGGCCGTGGCGAGGCAGGCGGCCATCGCCCCGACCCGCACCAGCTCGCGGTCGGCCAGCCCGATCCAGTCGATTCGCCAGGCGGCGTAGCCGAGCAGGGCGCCCATCAGCAGCGTCGCCAGGACGATGCAGCCGGCGAAGCGGCGCCAGCCCGGCGCGGGCTGGTACCAGCCGCCGCGCTTCAGGCCGATGAAGAGCCAGACGGCATTGATGATCGCGCCGAGCGAGACCGAGAGCGCCAGGCCGGCATGGCCCAGGAACGGGACGAATGCGAGGTTCATCGCCTGCGTCAGGGCCAGGACGATGACCGCGATCGTCACCGGCGTCCGCATGTCCTGCCGGGCATAGAAGCCGGGCGCCAGGATCTTCACGCCGATCAGCCCGATCAGCCCGATGCCGTAGGCACGCAAGGCGACGGCCGTCTTCGCGACGGCGAGCGAATCGAACGCGCCGCGCTGGAAGAGCGTCGCCACCAGCGCCTCCGGGAAGACCAGGAGGGCGGCCGCGCACGGCAGCGCCAGGAGCAGGGCCAGGCGCAGGCCCCAGTCGAGCATCGCCGAGTAGGCGGCGGCGTCGTTGCGGCCCTGCGCCGCCGACAGCTGCGGGATCAGCACCGCGCCCAGGGCGACGCCGAGGAGCGCGGTCGGAAACTCCATCAGACGGTCGGCGTAGAAGAGCCACGACACGGCGCCGACCCCCTGGTGCGAGGCGATCTGCGTGTTGATGAGGATGGAGAGCTGCGCGACCGAGACACCGAGCAGCGCCGGCGCCATCTGGCGCAGGATGAGGTGCACGCCGGGATGCCGCCAGGCCGCCATGACGGCGCCCGGGCGGAAGGCGAGGCGCGGCAGGCGGCCGATCCGGGCCAGCGCCGGCACCTGCACCGCCAGCTGCAGGAAGCCGCCGACCATGACGCCGCCGGCGAGTGCGTAGATGCGCGGGATGCCCCGCTGCTCGAGCCAGGGCGCCAGCAGCCACACGCCGCCGATCATCCCGAGGTTGAGCAGGACCGGGGTCGCCGCCGGGACCGCGAAGCGCTTCCAGGTGTTGAGGATGCCGGCCGACAGCGAGACGAGGGAGATGAAGCCGATGTAGGGGAACATCACCCGCGTCATGACGACGGCCTCGTCGTAGCGCTCGAGGCCGGAGGCCATGAGCCAGACGACTACCGGCGCGGCGGCGATGCCGATCAGGCAGGTCACGACCAGGACCCCGGCCAGCACGGTGGCGACGGCGTCGATCAGCCGCTGCGTCTCTTCGTCGCCGTCGGCGGCGCGCAGCCGGCCCAGCGTCGGCACGAAGGCCTGCGAGAAGGCGCCCTCGCCGAACAGCCGGCGCAGCAGGTTCGGGATGCGGAAGGCGACGTTGAAGGCGTCGAGCGAGGCGCCGGCGCCGAACGTGGCGGCGACGACGATGTCGCGCAGCAGCCCGGTGATCCGCGAGGCGAGCGTGAAGAGCGAGATCGTCGATGCCGCTCGCAGCAGGTTCATGGGCAGGGACGGGGGTGCTGACGCTCGTGGGAAGGCCCCCCGATGCTATACTCGCGGTCTTTGCCGAAAACCATCCAGCAGCGCCCATGGCCACCGCCTCCAAAGCCAAGAAGAAGACCGTTCGCAGCGCCTCCGGGCTGAAGCGCGCGCGTCAGGACATCAAGCTGAACGCGGCCAATACGGCCCAGCGTTCCCACTTCCGCACCGTCATCAAGAACGTGCAGAAGGCGGTCGACGCCGGCGACAAGGCCAAGGCCGTCGAGCTCTTCAAGAGCGCCCAGCCGGTGATCGACTCGGTGGCCGACAAGGGACTCTTTCACAAGAACAAGGCCGCCCGCCACAAGAGCCGCCTGGCCGCCAAGGTCAAGGCGCTGGCCACCGCCTGAGCGGCGTCCCACCCCAGCCCGAAGGCCCGCTCCGCGGGCCTTTTTCATGGCTGGACCGCTTTGCGGGCGTTCATGCCTGCGCGTCGTCCGAGCTCGGCTCGGGCGCCGCCGTCTCGGCGCCGGGCGGATCGGAGAGGACGAGCTCGTTGTCGCGGGCGAAGTTCATGACGAAGTCCCAGGCCATGGGCTCGATCTCGCGCAGTTCGGCGCTCACCAGGATGCCCCGCAGCGGCCCGAACTGGCGCGGCACGCACAGGGGCGAGTAGCCGATGTAGGAAGCGATGCCACCGGTCGAGCCACCCGGCCGGAACGACGACATCGCGCCGGCGAGCCGCTCGGCCCAGTCGCTCGGGCGAAACGGCCTGCCGTCGCGCGTGACCCCCTGGATGAAGACGTCGCGCAGCTCGCTCACCGGCCGGATTGTCGCCGTCGCATGGCCGTGCTGTTGCAGCGCAACAAGGCACGCCTTCACGAGAGCGCGACCTTTAGAATCCGCCCTCCCCGAACGAGGAGCCCCACCATGAACGCGCCCGACAAGCTCCCCGCCGCTTCCGGGACCGCCGGCTCGGCCGAGCCGCACGTGATGAAGACTTACGGTCGGGTCCCGGTCGCGCTGTCGCACGGCAAGGGCTGCTGGCTGTGGGACACCGAAGGGCGCCAGTACCTCGACGGCCTGGCCGGCATCGCCGTCAACACCCTCGGCCACGCCCACCCGAAGCTGGTGCCGGCGCTGACCGACCAGATCGGCAAGCTGATCCACAGCTCGAACTACTACCTCGTGCCCCTGCAGGAGCAGCTGGCCGCCAGGCTCGTCGAGCTGTCGGGGCTCACCAACGTCTTCTTCTGCAATTCCGGGCTCGAGGCGAACGAGGCGGCCCTCAAGATCGCGCGCAAGTTCGGCCACGACAAGGGCATCGATCGGCCGGAAATCATCGTCTACGAAGCGGCTTTCCACGGCCGCTCGATCGCCACGCTCTCGGCGACCGGCAACCCCAAGGTCCAGGCCGGCTTCGGCCCGCTGGTCGAGGGCTTCGTGCGCGTGCCGCTCAACGACGTCGGTGCGCTCGAGGCCGTGGCGAAGACGAACCCGAACGTCGTCGCCGTCTTTCTCGAGGTCATCCAGGGCGAAGGCGGGATCCGGCCGACGACGATCCAGTACCTCCAGGAAGCTCGCCGCATCTGCGACGAGCGCGGCTGGCTGCTCATGCTCGACGAGGTCCAGTGCGGCATGGGCCGCACCGGCAAGTGGTTCGCGCACCAGTGGGCCGGGATCCGGCCGGACGTCATGCCGATGGCCAAGGGGCTGGGCTCGGGCGTGCCGATCGGCGCGGTGGTCTGCGGCCCGCGCGCCGCCGACGTCCTCGGCGCGGGCAACCACGGCACGACCTTCGGCGGCAACCCGCTGGCGATGCGGGCCGGCGTCGAGACCCTGCGCATCATGGAAGACGAAGGCCTGCTCGCCAACGCCGCCGCGGTGGGCGGCCGCCTCATGGACGGCCTGAAGCGCGACCTGGCCGGGGCAGAAGGCGTCGTCGAGGTGCGTGGCCAGGGCCTGATGATCGGCATCGAGCTCGACCGTCCGTGCGCCGACCTGCTGGGCCGGGCCGCCCGGGCCGGGCTGATGATCAGCGTCACCGCCGAGCGCGTCGTGCGGCTCCTGCCGGCGCTCATCCTCAGCGCCGACGAGGCGGACCGGATGGTCGCCCTGCTCTGCCCCCTGATCCGCGATTTCCTGGCCGAGCCGCGGGCCACCCCCTGACGGGCATGAAGCCGGGCATGACGCTCATCAAGCACTTCCTGCAGTTCAGGGACCTGCGCAGCGAGGAATACGCCTACCTGTTCGAGCGCGCCGCGGCCATCAAGACGCGCTTCAAGAACTACGAGAAGTACACGCCGCTGGTCGACCGCACGCTGGCCATGATCTTCGAGAAGGCGTCGACCCGGACCCGCGTCAGCTTCGAGGCCGGCATGTACCAGATGGGCGGCTCGGTCGTGAACCTGACCACCGGGGACACCCACCTCGGGCGGGCCGAGCCGGTGGAGGACACGGCCCGCGTGATCAGCCGGATGGTCGACATCGTCATGATCCGCACCTTCGAGCAGACCAAGATCGAGGCCTTCGCCGCCAACTCGCGCGTGCCGGTCATCAACGGCCTGACCAACGAATTCCACCCGTGCCAGATCCTCGCGGACGTGTTCACCTGCATCGAGCATCGCGGCAGCATCCAGGGCAAGGTGGTGGCCTGGGTCGGCGACGGCAACAACATGGCGGCAACCTGGCTGCAGGCCGCCGACATCCTCGGCTTCACCCTGCACGTCAGCACACCGACGGGCTACGAGATCGACGCCGCCGAAGCCGGGGTGCAGCGGACCGACTGCCTGAAGACCTTCCGCGACCCTCTCGACGCCTGCCGGGGTGCCGACGTCGTGACCACCGACGTCTGGACCAGCATGGGCTACGAGGCGGAGAACGCCGAGCGCATGAAGGCCTTCGCCGACTGGCGCGTCGACGCCGAGATGATGGCCGCGGCGCGGCCGGACGCGCTCTTCATGCACTGCCTGCCCGCCCACCGCGGCGAGGAGGTCGATGCCGATGTCATCGACGGCCCGCAGTCGGTGGTCTGGGACGAAGCCGAGAACCGCATGCACGTGCAGAAGGCGCTCATGGAGTACCTGCTGCTCGGGCGCATCGGCTGAGCCTCGCGTTCAGGCGACGACGGGGCTGGCGCCGCGCCGCGTGACCATCGCCACCCCGACGCAGGCGACGACCATGCCGGTCCACATCACCAGCGTCGGCGCGACGCCGAAGACGAGCCATTCGCAGAGTGCGGCGACCGGCGGCGTCAGGTAGAGCAGGCTGGTCACCGCGGTCGCCTGGCCGCGCCGCAGCAGCACGTGGAAGATCGAGTACGCGCCGATCGACGCGAGCACGACGTGGTACGCCAGGGAGCCGGCGATCTGCGCGTTCCACTCGACGCGGAAGCCCTCGACCGCGGCGCCGAGGGGCAGCATCAGCGCCGCGGTGGCCGCGAAATGGATGCACACCGCCGAGCGCAGGTCGACGCCGGCGCAGAACTGGCGCTGGTAGAGCGTTCCCGCGGTGACGCAGACCAGCGCCCAGAGGACGACGAGCAGGCTCCCGACCGGCACCGGACCGCCCTCGACGCCCTGGGCGACGACCAGCGCGACCCCGGCGAGGCCGACCGCCACGCCGAGCATCTGGCGAGCGCTCAGGCGCTCGTGCAGCCAGCCGGCCATCACCACCGCGGTCATCAGCGGCTGCAGGGCCAGGACCAGCGCCGTGACGCCGGCGGACAGGCCCCAGGCCTGCGCGTAGTGGCTGCCGCCGAGGTAGCCGGCATGGCTGAGGAGTCCGGCGACGGCGACGTGTGCCCACAGCGCCGGCGTCGCCGGCCACGTTGCGCGCAGCCCGAAGGCGAGCATGGCCACGGCGAAGGCGATCGCGTAGCGGACGCCGATGTAGCTGAACGGGGCCGCGTACTGCAGAGCGATGCGCGAGGCGACGAAGCCGGCGCCCCACACCGTCACGAAGTAGGTGGCGAGGCCGACGAGCACCAGCTGCGACAGCGGCTGGACGGCCCGGTTCTCGATCGGCATCGGCCGACCGTAGGGCAGGCCGGCGAGGCGTGTCAAGGCACGCCGCATCGAAGCGCCGGCAGACGCCGTGGCTGTGCGAATTAACCGACACCGCATCGGGCGGGCCGGTGCTACCGTCGTGCGGCCATGACCCGCGACGACTGCCTGGCCCTCGACCGCAAGGACCCGCTCGCGCCGCTGCGCGATGCCTTCGTCCTGCCGGACGGCGTGGTCTATCTGGACGGCAACTCGCTCGGCGCCCTGCCCTGCCACGCCCCGGACCGCATCGCCCGGGTGGCGGAACAGGAATGGGGACAGGGGCTGATCCGCAGCTGGAACAGCGCCGGCTGGATCGAGCTCGCGGGCCGCGTCGGCGACCGCATCGCGCCGCTGCTCGGGGCCCGTGCCGGCGAGGTCAGCGTCGGCGACTCGACCTCGGTCAACCTGTTCAAGGCCCTGAGTGCGGCGCTGGCGCTGCAGAGGGCCGACGCGCCGGCCCGCACCGTGATCCTCTCCGAGCGCGGCAACTTCCCGACCGACCTCTACATCGCCGAGAGCCTGGCCGCGTCGGCCGACCTCAAGCTGCGCGTCGCCCACGCCGACGACCTGATCGACCAGCTCGGCAAGGACGTCGCCGTCCTCATGCTCACGCACGTGAACTACCGCACGGGGCGCATGCACGACCTGGCCGGGACGACGCGGGCGGCGCACGCGGCCGGCGCCCTCGTCGTCTGGGACCTGGCCCATTCCGCTGGCGCCGTTCCCCTCGACCTGCATGCCGCCGACGCCGACTTCGCCGTCGGCTGCGGCTACAAATACCTGAACGGCGGGCCGGGCGCGCCGGCCTTCGTTTGGGCGCATCCGCGCCACACCGAGCGGATGGACCGCGAGCAGCTGCGCCAGCCGCTGTCGGGCTGGCTCGGCCACGCCGCGCCGTTCGAGTTCACGACCGACTACCGGCCCGCGCGCGGCATCCGGCGCTTCGTCTGCGGCACGCCCGCGTTGCTGTCGATGTCGGCGCTCGAATGCGGGCTCGATGTCTTCACCAGCGCGGAACGCTTCGGCG
>NZ_JANODC010000435.1:0-2539 GCF_031412495.1 Rhizobacter sp.
CTTGCAGTCGGCCATCTGCTCCGCCTCCTTCAAGGCCTGCTGGATCGACTGCACCGTCGCGTCGATGTTGACGACGACGCCGCGCTTGAGGCCGTGCGCCGGGGCGCTGCCGAGCCCGGCGATGCGCAGCTCGCCGTCGGGCATGACCTCGGCGACGACCGCCATCACCTTGGCCGTGCCGATGTCGAGGCCGACGACGAGGTCCTTGAGTTCCTTGGCCATGCGCTGGGATCCTTACTTCTTCTTGTTGTCGGGAAGGACGGCGGACGTGGTCGACACGCCCTTCAGGCGCACGGCGTAGCCGTCCTGGTGGCGCAGGTCGGCGTACTCGAGCGGTCGCTGGAACCGGTCGGTGACCTTGCCGAAGGTGGCGACGAAGCGGGCCGAGCGAGCCACCACGTCGTCGTCGCTGCCGCGGCCGAGCTCGATGACGGCGCGGTTGTCCAGCGTCACCCGCCAAGAGCCCCGGCTCGACAGGGCCAGCGTCTCGATGCGGGCGCCGAGCGGCGCGACCACCGGCTCGATCCGGCCGAGCATGACCAGCACGTGCGCCGAGCTGCCGTCGGGACCGGCGAGCCGCGGCAGGTCGTCGTCCTCGACGTCGCCGAGGTTGGCCTCGAAGACCTCGCCGAAGCTGTTGACCAGCCGGTCGCCGCCGGCATCGCCGGCCCAGAGCGCGACTGCGCGGTGCTCCTCGAGCTGCACGCGCAGCCGGTTCGGCCAGACGCGGCGGACCACCGCGTGGCGGACCCACGGTACCGACTCGAACGCACGCCGCACGGTGCCGAGGTCGATGGTCAGGAAGTTGCCTGCGAGGCGCGGCGCGGCGTTGGCGCGGATCGTCGACACGCTGTTGCGGGCGACGTCGCCGTCGAGGGCGATGCCACGGATCGCGAACAGCGGCTGACGCGACAGCCAGATCACCGCGACGGCAACGAGCAGGAGCGCGCCGACCATGCCGAGCACAGCCGCGGTGACGTTCATCAGCCGCACCTCGGCCGGCAGCTCGGGCCCGGCATTCGCGGCAGGCGCATGGGCAGCCATCGTCAGGAGCCTCCCGGCGGGTTCGCTGCAGCGGCGGGCCGGGCATCGAGGCCCGCGCCGGCGAGCAGGCGCACGCAGAGCGCCTCGTAGCCGATGCCGGCGGCGCGCGCCGACATCGGCACGAGCGAGTGCGACGTCATGCCCGGCGAGGTGTTCATCTCGAGCAGGAAGGGCTTGCGGTCGCTGCTGCGCAGCATCAGGTCGGCGCGGCCCCAGCCGCGGCAGCCGAGGACCCGGTAGGCGGCGAGCACGATGCGCTGGATCTCGCGCTCCTCGGCCTCGGGCAAGCCGCTCGGGCAGTCGTAGCGGACCACGTCGGTGAAGTACTTGTTCTGGTAGTCGTAGGCGCCGTCGGGGGCGACGATGCGCACGACGGGCAGCGCCACCGCCCCGGCGCCTTCGCCGAGCACCGGGCACGTCACCTCGTCGCCCTCGATGAACTCCTCGCACAGCACGTCGGCATCGAAGCCGGCGGCGAGCTCGACGGCGGCCTGCATCTCCGAGTAGCCGGCGACCTTGGTGATGCCGATCGACGAGCCTTCGCGCGGCGGCTTGACGATCAGCGGCAGGCCGAGCACGTCGGGCACCGCGCGCACCTGCTCGCGGCCCTGCTCGCCCGCGGCGAGGCGAACGAAGCGCGGCGTCGGCAGGCCCTCGGCGAGCCAGATCCGCTTCGTCATCACCTTGTCGATGGCGATGGCCGAGGCCATGACGCCCGAGCCGGTGTAGGGGATGCCGAGCAGCTCGAGGGCGCCCTGCACGCAGCCGTCCTCGCCGTGCCGGCCGTGCAGGGCGATGAAGCAGCGGCCGACCCCGTCCCGCTTCAGCTCGGCGAGGTCGCGCTCGGCCGGGTCGAAGGCGTGCGCGTCGACGCCCTGCGACTGCAGCGCCGCCAGCACGCCGCGGCCCGACATGAGCGAGATCTCGCGCTCGGCCGAATCGCCGCCCATCAGCACCGCCACCTTGCCGAACGAAGTCATGACGCCTCCCCGCGAGCCAGTTCGAGCACCTGCGCCGGGACGTTGCCGATCGAGCCGGCGCCCATCGAGATGACGACGTCGCCGGGCTGCGCCTGTGCGACGATGGTCTCGGCCATGGCGCCGATCTCGTCGACGAAGACCGGGTCGACGCGGCCGGCGACGCGGATCGCCCGCGCCAGGGCGCGGCCGTCGGCGGCGACGATCGGCGCCTCGCCGGCGGGGTAGACCTCGCCGAGCAGGACCAGGTCGGCGCTGCCGATGACCTTGACGAAGTCCTCGAAACAGTCGCGCGTCCGCGTGTAGCGGTGCGGCTGGAAGGCGAGGACGAGGCGCCGCCCCGGGAAGGCGCCGCGCGCGGCCGCCAGGGTCGCCGCCATCTCGACCGGGTGGTGGCCGTAGTCGTCGATCAGGGCGAAGCTGCCGCCGGCGACGGGCACGTCGCCGTAGCGCTGGAAGCGGCGGTCGACGCCGTGGAACTCGGCCAGGCCCTTGACCACGGCGGCGTCGGCCAGCTC
>NZ_JANODC010000436.1:0-3423 GCF_031412495.1 Rhizobacter sp.
CTGCGCCTCAACGTCAAGCTGAAGAGCAAGCGCGGCGAGCCGCAGGCGACCGACTTCGGCGGCCTGTCGCTGAACCCCATGACGCAGCCGGCCGATCTCGAGGAGCGCGCGCACCAGAAGGCCCTGGCGCAGCACGAGGCCAGGCGCAAGGCCGAGGAAGAACAGCTGCAGCAGCTGCGCGAGAAGAAGCGCCTCGCCGAGGCCGCCGCCGCTGCGACGCGCGCGGCTTAGCCCCGCTCCGGGCCCTCGGCGGCCGCGCTGCCGGCGGCGCCGGCCTCCTGCTGCGGACGCAGCCGCGGGTGCACATAGGCGCCCTGCGGCACGTGGAGCAGGTCGGCGACGCGCCAGAGGACGTGGCGCTCGTGCGCGGCCAGGTGGCCGTCGGCGTACGCCATCCGCCACATGAGCTCGATCACGCGCAGCTTCTGCGCCATGCCGAAGCGCTCGTCGATGCGCGAGGTGAACGAGAACAGGTCGGTTGCGCCGCGCGCCGCCGTGTCGGCGAGCTCGGCCAGGCGCACCGCCTCGTCCTGCGACAAATGGAACTTGTCGCGCAGCGCCGCGTGCACGGCTCCGCGCTCGCCGGGGAGGTCGCGCAGGGTCTTGAACATCGGCATGGCACGAAAGAGTGGGGTGCGGGGGCCGCGCCTCGGCGGACCCGGACATTTTCGCAAGCGCGGCGCGACTTCCTGCGGCCAGGGTCGCGGCGCGAAGGTTCGCACGCTTGGGCCGGCCAGGGCGATGGCCGGCCCGGGCCGCGGCTCAACAACGGGCGGCGCCGGCCGAAACCGAGGCTGTCGTCCTCCGCCACCTCCGAGAGGCAGCCCCATGTCCTCCTTACCGCGCTCACGAAGGGCCGCCCGCGCCACGCGCGGCCGCAAGGCCGCCCGCCCGGCGCGGCGCGGCTCGCTGCGCTGGCTGATCGATCTGCTCGCCGGCGCCTGGCGCCGGCGCCAGGGCACGCCGCTGGCGGCCGCCCGCATCGAGCCGGCCTGCGATGCGGCCGTCGAGGAGCCCGTATCGCAGCTCGCGCTGCAATGCAAGGAGCTCAGCGCCCGGCTGCTCGTCCACGACCCGGCGCTGCATGTCGTGCGCAACCTCTTCGTCGTCCACGACGAGCTCGGCCTGCGCGGCTGGGCCGGCGTCGAGGCGCTGCCGATCAAGATCGTGGGCCGGGCCCTGGCGGAGGCCGAGATCATGGCCAGCGACGAGCCCTCGCCGATGCTCGAGACGATCATCGACACCCTGCGCGACCTGAAGACGGCCGCCGACGCGCGCGCTGCCGAGGAAGCGGTCGAGCGCGATTGGGAAACGCTGCAGGTGCCCGAAGTCTCGGACACCAACTTCGGTGAATTCGAGCTCGCGGAGCGCAGCTGGGCCGGTACGGTGCCGAACGGACTCGAGATCCCGGCCCGCCGCGCCTGAGCCCCGTCGACCGCCCGGCGCGGCGGTCCGTAACGGCCCTCAAGCCGGGCGCGGAACTGCCGATGCCTCCTGAATGGATCGCCTGCGCCCGTTCGCCTTCCGAGCCGCGCCGACGGCTGCGCCGGCGGTGCCGGGAATGCAGTTCTCGGAGCTGATCGGCTCGCTCAGCCACGCCCTCGACCTCACCGAAGGCCAGCCCAAGGGCCACTGCCTGCGCGTCTGCTGGATCGGCATGCACATCGGCATGGAGATCGGCCTCGGCGTGCCGGCCCTGCGCGAGCTCTACTACGTCCTTTTGCTGAAGGACCTCGGCTGCAGCAGCAACGCGGCCCGCATCTGCGAGCTCTACCTCACCGACGACCTGGCCTTCAAGCGCGACTTCAAGACCGTCGGCGATGGCCTGCCGCAGGTCCTGCGCTTCGTCTTCGGCCACACGGGCCTGAACGCCGGCCTGGCCGGGCGCCTGCGCAGCGTCGTCAACATCCTGCGCAACGGCCGCCAGATCACCGACGAGCTGATCCGCACGCGCTGCACGCGCGGCGCCGACATCGCCCGCCAGCTGCGCTTCAGCGAAGGCGTCGCCGCCGGCATCGCCGGCCTCGACGAGCACTGGGACGGCAGCGGCCGGCCCGAAGGCGTGCCCGGCTCGGCGATCCCGCTCTACGCGCGCATCGCCCTGCTCGCCCAGGTGGTCGATGTCTTCCACACCGTCGGCGGGCGCGACGCCGCCCTGCGCGAGGCGCGGCAGCGCTCGGGCAGCTGGTTCCAGCCCGATCTCGTGCGGACGCTGGAGAAGGTCGCCGGCAGCCCCGGCTTCTGGCTCACCCTGGCCTCGGCCGAGGTCGAGCAGGCCGTCCTGGCCATGGACCCGGGCTCCGGCGGCGTCGTCCTCGACGACGACTACCTCGACGACATCGCCGCGGCGTTCGGCCAGATCGTCGACAGCAAGAGCCCGTTCACGAGCGGGCACAGTGCCCGTGTCGCGCAACTCGTCGACGCCATCGCCCGCCGCCTCGGCCTGTCGGAGGCACGTTGTCGCTGGCTGCGCCGCGGCGCGCTGCTGCACGACGTCGGCAAGCTCGGCGTGAGCAATGCGGTGCTCGACAAGCCCGGGCCGCTCGACACCGCCGAGTGGGCCTCGGTGCGCTTGCACGCGCAGCACACCGAGGCGATCCTGTCGCGCATCGGCGCCTTCTCCGAGCTGGCCCGCGTCGCCGCCGCGCATCACGAGCGGCTCGACGGCGCCGGCTACCCGCGCGGCCTGGGCGCGGACGAGATCACGCTCGAGACCCGGATCATCACCACCGCCGACATCTTCGACGCGATCTCGGCCGACCGGCCCTACCGCGCCGCCGTGCCGATTCCGAAGACGCTCGAGATGATGGAAGCGACCGTCGGCACCGCGATCGATCCGCTCTGCTTCGAGGTGCTCCAGCAGGTGATCGCCGCAGAGTGAGCGCCGCGACGCCAGGTCGCGATAATCGCCCGTTCTGGATCCGGAGCGCTCATGAACGCGGTCTCTCGCAACAACGTCCGCGTCTCGGGTGCCGGCCCCGCGACGCTTGTCTTCGGCCATGGTTTCGGCTGCGACCAGAACATGTGGCGGCTCCTGCGGCCGGTGTTCGAGCCGCGCTTTCGCGTCGTCCTGTTCGACCTGGTCGGCAGCGGCATGTCGGACCTCGGCGCCTACGGCCGGACGAAGTACGACAGCCTGCACGGCTACGCCGACGACCTGCTCGAGATCCTCGACGAGGCGGCGGTCGGGCCGGTGATCTTCGTCGGCCACTCGGTCAGCGCGATGATCGGCGTGCTGGCCGACCTGAAGGCGCCCGGCCGCTTCGCCGCGCACATGATGATCGGCCCGTCGCCCTGCTATATCGACGACGGCGACTACGTCGGCGGCTTCAAGCGCGAGGACATCGATTCCCTGCTCGAGACGCTCGAGAGCAACTATCTCGGCTGGTCGAGCGCGATGGCGCCGGCCATCATGGGCGCGCC
>NZ_JANODC010000437.1:0-2452 GCF_031412495.1 Rhizobacter sp.
TCGGTGCAGGTGCTCGGCGAGAAGAGCGTCCATTCGCCGCCTTCCATGACGCGCTTCATGAACAGGTCCGGAACCCAGTTCGCGGTGTTCATGTCGTGCGTGCGGCGCCGGTCGTCGCCCGTGTTCTTGCGCAGTTCCAGGAACTCCTCGATGTCGAGGTGCCAGGTCTCCAGGTAGGCGCAGACGGCGCCCTTGCGCTTGCCGCCCTGGTTGACGGCGACCGCCGTGTCGTTGACGACCTTCAGGAACGGCACCACGCCCTGGCTCTTGCCGTTGGTGCCCTTGATGTGGCTGCCGAGGGCGCGCACGTTGGTCCAGTCGTTGCCCAGGCCGCCGGCGAACTTGGACAGCAGCGCGTTCTCCTTCAGCGCCTCGTAGATCCCGTCGAGGTCGTCCGCGACCGTGGTCAGGTAGCAGCTCGAGAGCTGCGATCGACGCGTTCCGGCGTTGAACAGGGTCGGCGTCGAGCTCATGAAGTCGAAGGTGGAGAGCACCTCGTAGAACTCGATGGCACGCTGCTCGCGGTCGATCTCGTTGAGGGCCAGGCCCATCGCCACACGCATGAAGAAGGCCTGCGGCAGCTCGATCCGGGCCTCCTCGATGTGCAGGAAGTAGCGGTCGTAGAGGGTCTGCAGGCCGAGGTAGTCGAACTGCAGGTCGCGGTCGGCCTTCAGGGCCGCGCCGAGCCGGGCCAGGTCGAACTGGAGCAGCTTGTCGTCGAGCAGCTCGGCGCCCACGCCCCTCTTGATGAAAAGCGGGACGAACTCCGCGTAGCGGGATTCCATGTCGGCCTGCAGCAGCTCCTCGCCGAGGATCTCGCGGCGGATCGTGTGCAGCAGGAGCCGGGCGGTGGCACGGGTGTAGCCCGGGTCCTTCTCGATCAGCGTCCGGGCGGCGAGGATCGCCGCCTTGTGCACCTCGTCGATCGGCACGCCGTCGTAGAGGTTGCGCCGCGTCTCGGCGAAGATCGGCTCGGGCCGCACCTCGGCGCCTAGGCCGGCACAGGCCGACTCGATCACGGCTTGCAGGCGGGCGAGGTCGAGCGGCACCCGGTTGCCGCGGTCGGTGACCATCAGTGCCGGGATCGCGATGACCGGCGCCGCCCCCTGCTTGGCCCGCTCCTGGGCGCGCCGCTCGCGGTAGAGGACGTAGGCCCTGGCCACCTCGTGGTGGCCGCCGCGCATCAGGCCGAGCTCGACCTGGTCCTGCACG
This sequence comes from Rhizobacter sp., assembly GCF_031412495.1. Lineage (GTDB taxonomy): Bacteria > Pseudomonadota > Gammaproteobacteria > Burkholderiales > Burkholderiaceae_C > Schlegelella_A. Next base: position 1,213 of record NZ_JANODC010000437.1, read on the forward strand.
TCCTCGATGTGGAACGTGCCGCCACCGGGCCGCGAGCGCAGCAGGGCGCGGACCACGGATTCGGTCAGGCCGTCGACCGTCTCGCGGACGCTGGCCGATGCCGCACCCTGCGTGCCGTGGACGGCGAGGAAAGCCTTCATCAGCGCGACCGCGATCTTGTTCGGCTCGAACGAAACGACGGCGCCGTTGCGGCGCAGGATCTGATAGCCCTGGTAGGCAGACGAAGCCGCTCCAGTGCGGGTGGCCGGCCGGAGCGAGGCGACGACGGCGGGTGTCGCCTGGGCGGTGCTTGCTTGCATGAAATCCCCTGTAGAGCTCCCGGGCGCGCGTCGCGGCGCTCAGGAATTTGTTGGTTCCGCCGGTGTCGGCGGATGAGCTTCTAGGCTGGCTTCTGGACGGATCTGCTCGGCGGCGATCTCGGAAATCCAGCTTACCATCGGGACACTATATCTGGGGTGTCGGTGGGCAACAAGCACTACCTATTGCGTGTGAACCCGTACAGAAGTCACGAACGCCATTTTCCTCCAAAGGCGCTTTCCTTGCCGTGGATTGCGCTTGTCCCGAGTCCGCGTCAGGGCGGGAAACGAAGCCTCTGAAGGCGCGTGGCGCGGCGCAGACGGGCCCAGTCGAAACCGGATCCGGGATCGTCCTTGCGACCCGGCGCGATGTGCTCGTGTCCGGCGATGTCGGTGATAGGGTATCGCGCCACGATGTCGGCCAGGAGCGCGGCGAGACGCCGGTACTGGACCAGCTCGAACAGCCCACCGGCCAGCCCTTCGAGCTCGATGCCGATCGAGTAGTCGTTGCAGCCCGGCCGGCCGCGCCACGTCGACTCGCCGGCGTGCCAGGCCCGGTCGTCGCACGACACGAACTGCACCAGCTCGCCGGTGCGGCGCAGAAGGAAGTGGGCCGACACCTCGATGCCGCGAATCGCGTCGAAGGCCGGGTGCTCGTCGAAGTCGAGTGCATTGGCGAACAGCCGCTCGACGGCAGCGCCGCCGAACACGCCCGGGGGCAGGCTGATCGAGTGGACGACGACCAGGTCGACGTCGGTGCCGGCGGGCCGCGGCCCGAAGTTCGGCGATACGGCGCGACGGGCCCGGCTCAGCCAGCCACTGCTCCAGCGCCCACCGCTCACTCTCGATCGGCGTTCGACGCGTCGCCGCCGACGTTGACGTTCAGGCGCGCCATCCGGTAGCGCATCTGGCGCAGCGACAGGCCCAGGCCGATGCCCGCCGCG
>NZ_JANODC010000438.1:0-7971 GCF_031412495.1 Rhizobacter sp.
GGAGTTCCGCCAGGCCGGGGGCGACTACCTGAGGAAGTCCGAGGGCACGGGCCTCGGCCTGGCGCTCGCCAAGCGCTTCGTCGAGCTGCACGGCGGCACGATGCGCGTCGAGAGCGAGCCCGGGCGGGGCTCGACCTTCGCGTTTATCCTTCCGGAGCGCGTGATGGAGGCCGTATGAGCACGATCCTGATCGTCGAGGACAACGAGAAGAACATGAAGCTCGTGCGCGACATCCTGCGCCACAACGGTCACGCGACGATCGAGGCCCAGACCGGCAGCGAAGGCGTCCGCCTCGCGCTCGAGCAGCGCCCGGCGCTGATCCTGATGGACATCCAGCTGCCCGACATCGACGGCATCGAGGCGCTGCGCCGCATCCGCGAGGACCCTGTGCTCGACGGCGTCGCCGTGATCGCGGTGTCGGCGTCGGTGATGCCCGACGACCAGCAGAAGATCGTCCGCTCGGGCTTCGACGCCTTCGTGACCAAGCCGATCAACCTCAAGCAGTTCCTCGACACCGTGACCCGCTTCCTGGCGCAAGGGCGAGCGGCACCCGGCCCATGAGCGGCACGGCTGCGGCTGCGGCGAAGATCCTCGTCGTCGACGACGTCGCGCTGAACGTCAAGCTGCTCGCCGACCTGCTCGGGGCCAAGGGCTACCGCACCTGCACCGCGACCTCGGGTGCCGAGGCGCTCGCAGTCATCGCCGCCGACGGGCCCGACCTGGTCCTCCTCGACGTCATGATGCCGGGCATGAGCGGCTACGAGGTCTGCCGCACGGTTCGCGCCGACCCGCAGCACGCGATGCTGCCCATCGTCCTGGTCACCGCGCTCGACCCGGCGGAGGAGCGCGCGAAGGGGCTCGACGCCGGTGCCGACGACTTCCTCAGCAAGCCGGTCAGCCAGGCCGAGCTGCTGGCCCGCGTCCGCTCGCTGCTGCGCATCAAGTCGCTCTACGACGAGCTGCGGCAGCAGCGCAGCGAGCTGGCCGAGCTCAACCGCACCCTCGAGGCGCGGGTCGCCGCCGGGGTGGAGCAGCTCGAAAAGGTGAGCCGGCTCAAGCGCTTCTTCTCGCCGCAGCTCGCCGAGCTGATCGTCGCCGGCGGCGCCGACGATCCGCTGCGCAGCCACCGGCGCGAGATCACCGTGGTCTTCCTCGACCTGCGCGGCTTCACCGCCTTCACCGAGACCGCCGACCCCGAGGACGTGATGGGCGTGCTCGGCGAGTACCACGCCGCGATCGGCGCGCTGGTCCTGCAGCACGAGGCCACGCTCGAGCGCTTCACCGGCGACGGCATCATGGTCTTCTTCAACGACCCGGTGCCGGTCGCCGACCCGTCGCCGCGCGCCGTGCGCATGGCGCTCGAGATGCAGCAGGCGATCGGGCGCCTGGCCGACGGCTGGAAGCGGCGCGGCCACGCACTCACGATGGGCGTCGGCGTCGCCCAGGGCTTCGCGACCATCGGCGGCATCGGCTTTCCGGGGCGCATCGACTACGGCGCGATCGGCACCGTCACCAACCTGTCGGCGCGGCTGTGCGGCGAGGCGAGCGGCGGCGAGATCCTGGTCTCGCAGCGCGTCCGCGCGCTGCTCGACGACCTCGAGTTCCGCTGCGAGCCGGCGGGCGAGCTGGCGCTGAAGGGCTTCCACCGGCCGGTACCGGCGTTTCGGGTCACGAACGGCGTGTAGATTCAGGTCGTCCCGTGTTACCCGGAAAGGTGTACCTCCTATGCCTACCCGCCGTCAGATCCTGGCGACCGGCCTGACCCTCGTGCCGGCCACCGGCGCAACGGTCGCGATGGCACAACTTGCGGGCGCCGGTCTGCCACGCGTCGGGCTCTTGCTGGCGGAGTCGGTGTCGCTCCAGGCCACGCGGGTCGCTGCCTTCCGTGCCGGTCTGATGGATCTGGGGCTCATCGACGGCAGAACCATCAGGATCGAGATGCGATCGGCCGAAGGGCACTACGACAGGCTCGCCGCTCTTGCCGCGGAGCTCGTCGCCGCCAGGGTCGACGTCATCGTCGCCTTCGGGATCAAGGCGCTGACCGCGGCGTGGTCGGCGACGCGCAGCATACCGATCGTGATCCCTGCGACCAGCAGTGACCTGGTCGCGATGGGCTACGCCAAGACGCTCGCCCGCCCCGGAGGCAACGTCACCGGCTCGACTTCCTTCGGTCCCGAGATCATGGCCAAGCGCCTCGAGCTGCTGAAGGAGCTGCAGAAGCCCGTCGCGAGGGTCGGCGTGCTCGTCAATCCGGCGAACTCGAGCTTCGGACCGGCCCGGGCCGAGATGGACGCCGCCGCGCGGCAGATGAAGGTGACGCTCGTGCACCAGGCCGTCAAGGCAACGTCCGAGTTCCCGACAGCGGTCGCGGCCCTGGCGCGGGCGGGCGTGCAGGCCATCGTCGTTCAGGACGACACCCTCTTCAACGAGGTGAACTCGAGAGAGATCGCTGCGCTGTCGTCGCAGCAGGGCTGGCCTTCGATCGGAAGCGTGGGCTTGGCCGAAGCGGGCGGCACGATCGGCTACGGCCGGTCGAACGACCTCTACCGCCAGGGAGCCCGCTTCGTCGAGGCGATCCTCCGGGGCAGCAAACCCGCAGACATGCCCATCGAGCAGGCGAGTCGTTTCGAGCTCGTGATCAACATGAACAGCGTGAGAGCCCTGGGCATCAGGGTGCCGCCGTCGATCGCTGCACGGGCCGACCGAACGATCGGCTGAATCGCTTCGAAGCTATGCCACGGCGAGAAGCACCGCGAAGCCGATCCCTGCCGTCAGGAGGACGCAGGTGAGGCCGAGGAGAGACAGGAAGCTCGGGCCTTCGCCGGGGTCCTGCAGGGAAGATTCCGAAAACGGGTTCATGCGGCGACGATAAGGGCGGCGTCGCTCTGCGCGACACCCCGTGCGCATGAAAACCGCAGCAGTGGGACATGCTGCACGCCGCGTGCGGCGGCGGGCATACTGCCCGGCCATGGCGACCCTGCACGTCTCCGCATTGCGGCAGCGCCTGCGCGAGCTCGGCGCCCTGCCCGTGCACGAGGAACGCGTGCTCCGGCAGTGGTCGCGCGCCGAGCCGCAGGCGCACGGACCCCGGCGCCCCGAGGACTTCCTGCCGCGCGCGCTCCGCGCCGCCCTGCCGGCGCTCGAGGTCGAGCTGCGCGCCCTGGCCACCCTGCGCGCCGACCACGCCGGCGTCGACGGCTCGCGACGCCTCCTCGTCGGCCTCGTCGACGGCCGCTCTGTCGAGGCCGTGCTGCTGCCGCGCGGCGGCCTTTGCGTGTCTAGCCAGGTCGGCTGCGCCGTCGGCTGCGTGTTCTGCATGACCGGCATCGGCGGCCTCGAGCGCCAGCTCGGCAGCGCCGAGATCGTCGCCCAGGTCGCGCTCGCACGTCGCCTGCGGCCGGTGCGCAAGGTCGTCTTCATGGGCATGGGCGAGCCGGCGCACAACCTCGACGCCGTGCTGGAAGCGATCGACCTGCTCGGCACCGGCGGCGGCATCGGCCACAAGGAGATGGTGTTCTCGACCGTGGGCGACCGGCGCGTGTTCGAACGCTTGCCGCGCGGCCGGGTGAAGCCGGCGTTGGCCCTGTCCCTGCACAGCACCGATCCCGCCCTGCGTGCCCGCCTGCTGCCGCGCGCGCCGGCGATCGCGCCCGACGAGCTGGTCGGCCTCGGCGAGGCCTATGCGCGAGCCACCGGATACCCGGTGCAGGTGCAGTGGACGCTGCTCGACGGCGTCAATGACCACGCTGGCGAGATCGAGGGCCTGGTGCGCCTGCTCGCCGGCCGGCTCGCGGTGCTGAACCTGATTCCGTACAACGCCGTCGACGGCCTGGCCCTGGCCCGACCGACGGCCGAGAAGTCGCGCGCGATGGCCCGCGAGCTGCACCGGCGCGGCATCCTCACCAAGCTGCGCTGGTCGGCGGGGCAGGACGTGCAGGCCGGATGCGGGCAGCTGCGCGCGCGCCATGACGGCAGCGAGCGCCAGCGGATCGAGATCGTCGCGCTCCAGGCGTCGTCTCAGTCCGGCTGCCGGGTCGGTGGTCGATCGGTGTCGGGCCCGGACTCGATCGCGTAGAGGTGGATCGGTGCGGCGCGGCCGCACTTCGCCGAGGAAGCGATGGATCGCATTCGGACCGATCTGTTCGGCAAGGCGCGTCGAGCCGATGACGTCGATGAACAGGAAGAACCGCTCCTCCATGCGGGAACGGTGGCAGCGGCCGAGCACGATGTCGCGCAGGGCCCGTTCCCCGACCCAGCCGGCCCACCTGGAGGACGAGGATCGCCAGAACGACGAGCAGGAAGGTGCGCGCCATCCGCGGCACGACCGGCGTCGCGATGTGCTCGGAGACGGCCGCGGAGAGCTCGGGCCCGAGCCATGCGTAGGCTGCGAGCGCTCGCCAGCCCAGGCCGCCTCCGACCACCAGCGTGATCGCACTGGCTTAGACGACCGACTTCACTGCGAAAGTTGAAGAGGAAGGGCATGCGCTCGAGCGCATGACCGAGGCGCGTGGGCGACAGAAAGATCTCGATCCCGAAGATCGCCGACGATGGCGACGCCGTTGATGACGCCGGCGACGGCGCCCGGCACCGGCGTGTCGGGAAACGCGGCTCCGGTTGTGCCGCCGAACACCGCGCCAGCGGCGGCACCCCAGGCCAGTGCGAAGGAAAAGCGCGACCCTGCGTCTTGTGCCCGGCCTCATCGTCGAAGTCCTCGGGTAGGCACCACGACGCTGACGTTCGTGTGCTGCGCCGGGCTTCAGCCCCCGCGCATCCGCAGCAGCCGCGCCGCCTCTTCGTCACGCGCATCGCCCACCACGCGCAGCACGCCGGCGACGTCGACGGGCCCCTGCCTGTCATCGAACCGGCCGGTGAGCGGCGTGTCGGGCTGCAGCACGCCGCGGGTGTAGAGGGCCCAGATCTCGGCCCCGTACCGGGTCGCGAGCAGCTCCGGGGCGAAGCGCCCGAAGAAGTCGCGCAGGTTGCCGACGTCGCGCAGCAGCATGCGCTGCGCGTGGTTGTTGCCGGCCGCGTCGACGGCCTGCGGCAGGTCGATGATCACCGGGCCGTCGGCGGCGAGCAGGATGTTGAACTCCGACAGGTCGCCATGGACGACGCCGGCGCAGAGCATGCGCACCACCTCGCGCATCAGGGTGGCGTGGTGCGCACGCGCCTCGTCGGCGTTGAAGGTCACGTCGTTGAGGCGCGGCGCCGCATCGCCGGCGGCGTCGACCACCAGCTCCATCAGCAGCACGCCGTCGTGGAAGTTGAGCGGCTTCGGCACGCGCACGCCGGCGGCGGCGAGCCGGTAGAGCGCGTCGACCTCGGCGCTCTGCCACGCCGCCTCCTGCGCCTCGCGGCCGAAGCGCGTGCCCTTGGCCATGGCGCGCGCCTGCCGGGTGTTCTTGACCTTGCGGTTCTCGGTGTAGTCGACGGCCTGGCGGAAGCTGCGCTGGGTCGCTTCCTTGTAGACCTTGGCGCAGCGGGTCTCCTCGCCGCAGCGCACGACGTAGACCATCGCCTCCTTGCCGCTCATGAGCTGGCGCACGACCGAGTCGATCAAGCCCTCCTCGAGCAGGGAACGCAGGCGCTGCGGCGCTTTCACGGCCGGCCCGGCCGACCGGCGCCGGCGGTTTGGCTGGCCCGGGCGACGTCGCCGGCGCCGTCGCCATCGGCGAGCCAGGCGGGCTGGGGCCACTCCTGCAGCTCGGCGACGCGGCGGACGACCCAGGCCGCCTCCGCATCGCTGAACGCGCCCGGGTCGGCGCGCAGGCCGTCGTGGCAGCGCTGCAGGGCTTCGCCGATGTCGTCGCCGTCGTGGTGGCGGGCAGCGAGAAAGGCGGCAGCGTGCAGGGCGACGTCTTCGCACAGCTCGTGCCGGGCCTCGATCTCGGCGCGCGGGCGCAGCGCCCGGCCATGCCGGGAATGCAGGGTCAGGAAGGACTCCGGGACGAGCGTCTGGTTGTGGTCGTAGTGATCGTGCATGGAAAGTGAAGCTAGACGAGGCGCGCGCCGGACAGCTCGTCCTTGAGGTAGGCGTAGTAGATCGGTGCGGCGATCAGGCCGGCGATGCCGAACAGGGCCTCCATGAGCAGCATCGCCAGCAGCAGCTCCCACGATCGGGCCCGGATCTGGGTGCCTACGAGCCGGGCGTTGAGGAAGTATTCGAGCTTGTGGATCACGACCAGGTAGATCAGCGAGCCGAGCGCCACGAACGGCGACACGCTCAGGCTGACGACGACCACCACGACGTTCGAGATCAGGTTGCCGAAGACCGGGATCAGGCCGGCGACGAAGGTCACGACGATCATGGTCTTGACCAGCGGCAACTGGATGCCGAGCAGCGGCAACACGATCGCGAGATACAGCGCGGTCAGCGCGGCGTTGACGGCGGCGATCCGCACCTGCGCGAAGACGACGCGCCGGAAGGCCTCGCCGAAGCGGGTGGCCCGACCGGCGAGCGCGCTGGCCAGCGGGCGGTGGGCGACCGGTGGGTCGGCCTGCCGCAGGGCAATGAGCGCACCGATGACCATGCCGATCACGATGCGCACCAGGATGCGCGTCCCCTCCTGCCCGAAGCTGCGGACTTCCGCCAGGTGGACCTTCAGCCACGCCAGGATGGTGCCCTGGAGGCCGTCGGCATCGGTCGGCAAGGACATGACGAGCCACGCCGGAAGCAGGCCGCGCCAGCTCTGGATCACCTCGGCCGCCTTCTGCAGCAGCTGCACGTAGCCGCCGGTTTCGCTGCGGAAGAACAGCACCGATGCGAACGTCGCCAGGCTGAGCAGGCCGACCACCACGGTGGCGAGGAGCGCGATGGCGACCAGCCTGGCGCGCCGCTCGCGCACGATGCTCAGGCGCAGGGTCAGCACGTGCACCAGCTCGAAGACCAGCAGGCCGGCGAGCAGCGCGGGGAGCAGGTCGAAGCGCAGGACCAGCAGGAGCAGCGCTCCCGTGATCAGCCAGGCGGCGAGCACGAAACGGCCCGGCGGCTCCTCGAGGGTTTCAGCCATGGGGAGGTTACTGCGGGCGGGCGCCCCTTCGGCGTCGGGAACGTGCATGGCGGCTGGAGCCTACACGGCTCAGTCACTTTCGCTCGGGCGCATCCGGCGAGTCACCTATCGAAGCGATTGATAATGTCATTTGGTTCTGATGTGTCGATAGTCGAAACTAATGCATGCCGGCGTGCGCCGGGCGACCACGGAGAATCGTCATGACCCCCGAACCCAGATGTCCCTTCCACCAGACCGCGGGCGGCGGCACCACGAACCGCGACTGGTGGCCAGACCAGCTCCGTGTCGACTTGCTTTACCAGCACTCATCGAAGTCCGATCCGATGGGCGCCGGGTTCGACTACGCCGAAGCGTTCGGGAGCCTCGACTTCGCGGCGCTCAAGGCAGACCTTCACGCGTTGATGACCGACTCGCAGGATTGGTGGCCGGCCGACTACGGGCATTATGGACCGTTTTTTGTCCGAATGACCTGGCATGCGGCCGGAACATACCGTATCGGCGATGGCCGCGGCGGAGCTGGAAACGGCGAACAGCGATTCGCTCCGACAAACAGCTGGCCCGACAACGGCAACCTCGACAAAGCCCGTCGCCTACTCTGGCCAATCAAGCAAAAATATGGCCGCAAGCTCTCGTGGGCAGATCTTTTTGTCCTGACCGGCAACGTCGCGATGGAAACGATGGGCTTTAAGACGTTTGGCTTCGGTGGCGGACGCGCCGATGTATGGCAACCACAGGAAGACGTATATTGGGGATCCGAGGGCGAATGGCTCGGAAACAAGCGTTACACGGGTGAACGCGATCTTGAGAATCCGCTAGCAGCCGTGCAGATGGGCTTGATCTACGTCAATCCCGAAGGTCCGGACGGAAACCCTGACCCGCTTGGCTCCGCTCGCGATATCCGCGAGACATTTGCCCGCATGGCGATGAATGACGAAGAAACCGTTGCTCTGACAGCCGGGGG
>NZ_JANODC010000439.1:0-5553 GCF_031412495.1 Rhizobacter sp.
GCCGACGAACATCTCGACGAAGTCGGAACCCGAGATCGAGAAGAACGGCACCTTGGCCTCGCCGGCAATGGCCTTTGCGAGCAGGGTCTTGCCGGTGCCCGGAGGGCCGACCAGGAGGACGCCGCGCGGAATGCGCCCGCCCAGCTTCTGGAACTTCTGCGGGTCTTTCAGGAAATCGACCAGCTCCTTGACCTCTTCCTTGGCCTCGTCGCAACCAGCGACGTCGGCGAAGGTGGTGGTGTTGTTGGCCTCGTCGAGCATGCGCGCCTTCGACTTGCCGAAGCTGAACGCGCCGCCCTTGCCGCCGCCCTGCATCTGGCGCATGAAGTAGATCCAGACGCCGATCAGCAGCAGGATCGGGCCCCACGACATCAGGATCCCGACCAGGAACGACGGCTCCTCGCGGGGCTTGACGTCGAACTTCACGCCGCTGTTGATCAGATCGCCGACCAGGCCGCGGTCGAGGTAGGTGGCGGTGGTGCGCAGTTCCTTGTCATCGGTGGTCTTGGCACGGATCTCGGTGGACCCGCCCGCAGCCTCCTGCAGGGTCACGCTGCGCACCCGCTTGGCGCGCACTTCTTCCAGGAAATCGGAGTAGCCGATCATCCCGGCCTGCGCGCCGGTGCGCTCGAACTGCTTGAAGACGGTGAAGAGGACCAGCGCGATCACCAGCCAGACCGCGACTTTCGAGAACCATTGATTGTTCACCGTGACTCCATTTCGAGGGGCGGATCGACGGCCCCGGAGGAGCCGGCGCCGACCTACGGCATCTGTGGCCGATTTTAGTTCACGCAACCCCGGCCTGCGGCTCGCCCGCAGAACCCCGGAATGCGTCCGAATCGAGGGCTACCGCACGCTATGGGCGGGTAGCTGGATCGGCCTTCAAAGCGATTCCGACCAGAAACGTCTCCGCCGACTTCGCCCGCGATGCCTTGGGCTTGACCGCCTTGACGGTCCTGAACGTCGATTTGAATCGTTCGACGAGCTGACTGTAGCCGCTGCCGTGAAAGACCTTGCAGACGAGTGCACCCTCCGGCCGGAGGTGGCGAATCGCGAAATCCATCGCGAGCTCGACGAGGTCGGCCATGCGTGCGGCATCGGACGCGGCGACCCCCGACAGGTTGGGCGCCATGTCCGAGAGGACGACGTCGACCGGGCGGTCGCCGACCCGCGCCTCGAGCATCGCCAGGACCTCGGGCTCGCGGAAGTCGCCCTGGATGAAGTCGACGCCGTCGACCGGCTCGAAGTCGAGGAAGTCGAGCGCGATGATGGTCCCGTGCAGCGGCCCCGGAGCGGCGTGCGGGTCGGACCCGGTGCTCCGGCCGAACTTGCGCCGCAGGTACTGGCTCCATGCGCCGGGCGTCGCGCCGAGGTCGACGACCAGCTGGCCGGGCACGAGGAGCTTCAGCTCCTCGTCGATCTCCTTCAGCTTGTAGGCGGCGCGGGCGCGGTAGCCCTCGCGCCGGGCCAGCTTCACGTAGGGGTCGGTCAGGTGGTCGTGCAGCCACGCCTTGTTCAGCTTCTTGCCCTTGCCGCGCGTGGCCATCCTCAACCGATCCTCGTTCCGGGCCGCGATAATAGGCGCGTGACCGCACTCGTTCTCTCGCCCTCCGCCCGCAAGGAAAAGCGCGCCGAAGCGCACCACCTCCATCCGGTCGTCGCCATCGGCAACGACGGCGCCACGGCGGCGGTACGGCAGGAGCTCGAAGCCGCCCTCGACGCGCACGGGCTGGTCAAGGTGCGCGTCTTCTCCGACGACCGCGCCGGCCGCGAGACGCTGCTCGCCGAGCTGAGCGACGCCCTCGGCGCGGCCCCGGTGCAGCACATCGGCAAGCTGCTCGTCTTGTGGCGGCCGCCGGCCGAGAAGGCCAAGCCGGAGAAGGACGGGCGGATGCCCGGGCCGAAGGTGGTCAAGGTGCTGAAGTTCTCGAAGAGCGGCAATCACCGGCCCCAGGTGAAGAAGGTCACGGTCCTCGGCAACATGCGCCTGGCGGCTGGCGGAACCCTCAAGCGCGCCAAGAAGCGGGTCACGAGCCCGAAGAAGGCGGCCCAGCAGCCCTGAGCGACGGGCCCGGCCTGCCCAGCCGCCAGGCCAGGGCCGCGACGACGCAGAGCTTGACCACGAAGAAGGCCGCCGCGACGCCGTGCAGGACGGCAAACGACGCCCTCCCCTCGCCGGCGCGCGCCGCGTCCAGCAGGGGCTGCAGGCCGAAGTGGCCCGCCACGGTGCAGAAGAGCGCGGCGAGCGGAAGCGCCACCTCGGCGCCGAAGCGCGTGCCGCCCCGCGCGACCGCGTCCCGGCCCAGCGACCGGCCGAGGAGGAGCAGCACGATGCCGAGTGCAAGGCCCGCGTAGGCGTCGGTCAGGAACAGCCTCGCCGCGACCCGGCCGGCGTCGGGGCGTGGCAGCAACGCGAAGAGCGCCGGAGCGGCGACGAAGCCGATGCCCGCCATCAGCCCGGCCCAGCCGCCGGCCAGCGCGCAGGCGGTACCGCGCAGGCGCTCGCCGGTCACCGGCCGCTCAGGCGTAGCGGACGCCGGTGATCTCGTAGCTGCGGGTGCCGCCCGGCGCTTGCACCTCGGCGACGTCGCCGACCAGCTTGCCGATGAGCGCACGCGCGATCGGCGAGCTGATCGAGACCAGGTTGTGCTTCAGGTCGGCCTCGTCGTCGCCGACGATCTGGTAGGTGACCTTGGCGCCGCTGTCCTCGTCCTCCAGGTCGACGGTCGAGCCGAAGACGACCCGGCCTTCGGCGTCGATCGACGACGGATCGATCACCTGCGCTGCGGCGAGCTTGCTCTCGATCTCGAGGATCCGGCCCTCGATGAAGCCCTGCTTGTCCTTGGCCGACTCGTACTCGGCGTTCTCGGACAGGTCGCCCTGGGCGCGCGCCTCGGAGATGGCCTGGATGACGGCGTGGCGCTCCACCGTCTTCAGGCGGTGCAGCTCTTCCTTCAGTTTGTCGGCGCCGCGCCGGGTGAGCGGAATCGTGGCCATGGCATGAACCTCTGCAGAGAAAAACAAAGCCGCCGCGGGAATCTCCGGCGGCGGCGGGTGTGGCGGTCAGTTTAGAGCAGTTCGGCGTGCAGTTCCTGCAGCGAGGTCACGCCGACGTCGTCGCCGTGCTTCATCGCCTCGACCGCCGCTTCGCAGCCGGCCATGCTGGTGTAGTACGTGACGCGATGGCCGAGCGCCGCCTGCCGGATGTGGCGCGAATCGGCAATCGCCGTGCGCGTCTCGTCGACCGTCGTGAAGACGAGCTGGATCTCGCCGGCCTTGAGCATGTCGACGATGTGCGGCCGGCCGTCCTTGACCTTGTTGATCAGGCGCACAGGAACGCCGGCTTCGGCGATCGCCGCGGCGGTGCCCCGGGTCGCGACGATGCCGAAGCCGAGGCCGTGCAGGTCTTTCGCGACGGCGACCGCGCGCGGCTTGTCGCCGTTCTTCACCGTGATGCAGACGGTTCCGCACGACGGCAGCCGCGAGCCGGCGCCGAGCTGGCTTTTCAGCATCGCCTCGCCGAAGCTGCGGCCGACGCCCATGACTTCGCCGGTCGAGCGCATCTCGGGGCCGAGGATCGGGTCGACGCCGGGGAACTTGTTGAACGGGAAGACCGCCTCCTTGACCGAGACGTACGGCGGGACGACCTCGCCGCGCACGCCCTTCTGGGTCGACAGCTTCTGCCCGACCATGCAGCGCGCGGCGATCTTGGCGAGCGGCTCGCCGGTGGCCTTGGAGACGAAGGGCACGGTGCGCGAGGCGCGCGGGTTGACTTCGAGGACGTAGACCACGGCGGCGCTGCCGTCGCCACCGACGTCGCCCTGGATCGCGAACTGCACGTTCATCAGGCCGACGACGTCGAGCGCCCGGGCCATGAGCTTGGTCTGCCGGCGCAGCTCGTCCTGCAACGCGGCCGGCAGCGAGTACGGCGGCAGCGAGCACGCGGAGTCGCCGGAGTGGATGCCGGCCTGCTCGACGTGCTCCATGATCCCGCCGATCATCACCTCGGTGCCGTCGCTGATGCAGTCGACGTCGACCTCGATGGCGTCGTCGAGGAAGCGGTCGAGCAGGACCGGCGACTTCTCGCTGACCTTGACCGCCTCGCGCATGTAGCGCTCGAGGTCCTTGTCGCCGTGCACGATCTCCATCGCCCGGCCGCCGAGCACGTAGCTCGGGCGGACGACCAGCGGGTAGCCGATCTCCTGTGCCAGCTGCAGCGCCTGCTCCTCGGTGCGCGCGGTCCGGTTCGGCGGCTGGCGCAGGCCGAGCTCGTGCAGCAGCTTCTGGAAGCGCTCGCGATCCTCGGCAACGTCGATCGAATTCGGCGAGGTGCCGATGATGGGCACGCCGGCGCGCTCGAGCTCGAGGGCGAGCTTGAGCGGCGTCTGCCCGCCGTACTGCACGATCACGCCGAGCGGTTTTTCTTTGGCGACGATCTCGAGCACGTCCTCGAGCGTGACCGGCTCGAAGTAGAGGCGATCCGAGGTGTCGTAGTCGGTCGACACCGTCTCCGGGTTGCAGTTCACCATGATGGTCTCGAAGCCGTCCTCGCGCATGGCGAGGGCAGCGTGGACGCAGCAGTAGTCGAACTCGATGCCCTGGCCGATCCGGTTCGGGCCGCCGCCGAGGACCATGATCTTCCTGCGGTCGGTGGGCTCGGCTTCGCATTCCTCGTCGTAGGTCGAGTACATGTAGGCGGTCTGCGTCGCGAACTCGGCGGCGCAGGTGTCGACGCGCTTGTAGACCGGGCGCACGCCGAGGGCGTGGCGGTGGGCGCGGACGGCCGACTCGGTGGCCGGGAGGAGGGTCGCCAGGCGCCTGTCGGAGAAGCCCTTGGACTTCAGGTAGCGCACCTCGGCGGTGCTCAGGCCGTCGAGGGCTCGCCCCCTGACCGCCTTCTCGCAGCCCAGGATCTCCTCGATCTGGGCCAGGAACCACGGGTCGATCGCGGTTTCCTCGAAGATCTCCTGGGCGCTCATGCCGATGCGGAAGGCGTCGCCGACGTAGAGCAGGCGCTCCGGCCCGGCCTCGCCGATCTCCTGGACGATCTCCTCGCGGTCGATGCTGCGCTCGCTGAAGCCGTCGATGCCGGTTTCGAGGCCGCGCAGCGCCTTCTGCAGGCTTTCCTGGAAGGTGCGGCCGATCGCCATCACCTCGCCCACCGACTTCATCTGCGTCGTCAGGCGCGAGTCGGCGGCCGGGAACTTCTCGAAGGCGAAGCGCGGGCTCTTGGTGACGACGTAGTCGATCGACGGCTCGAAGCTGGCCGGCGTCGCGCCGCCGGTGATGTCGTTCTTCAGCTCGTCGAGCGTGTAGCCGACGGCCAGCTTGGCGGCCACCTTGGCGATCGGAAAGCCGGTCGCCTTCGAGGCCAGCGCCGAGGAGCGGGAGACCCGCGGATTCATCTCGATCACGACCATCCGGCCGTCCTTCGGATTGATCGCGAACTGCACGTTCGAGCCGCCGGTCTCGACGCCGATCTCGCGCAGGATCGCGATCGAGGCGTTGCGCATGACCTGGTATTCCTTGTCGGTCAGGGTCTGCGCAGGTGCC
>NZ_JANODC010000440.1:0-2288 GCF_031412495.1 Rhizobacter sp.
AGCAGCGCTTCCTCGCCCGGCGCCGCCACCAGCATCGCGCCGCGCGGCGACAGGATCGGGTGCTCGGCGAAGCCGGGCGGCGGCCGGTCGAGGAAGGCGCGGCTGGCCATCGTCAGGGCGCGCACCTGGGCCGTGCCGTAGCTCTCGAAGAAGAGAGCCGCCGAGCGGCCGGTGGAGTGGTAGCCGGGCTGGTCTTCGCGTTCCAGCAGCACGACGCGGGCGTGCGGCGCCAGCCAGTAGCCCACCGAGGCGGCGGCGATGCCGCTGCCGACGACGACGACCTCGAGCATGCCCGGCTCAGCCGACGTGCTTGCCGGGCTGCCAGCCGGCGGCGCCGATGGCCCGCTCGGCGACCGCGACCGCCTTCGGCTCGAGCGTCGTGGCCATCGTGTCGTTCCAGCGGTTGAGGTAGCCGAAGAGCGCGATCGTGGCCACGATCTCGACGATCTGGCCCTCGTCGAAGTGGCGCTTGAGCTCGTCGAAGTCCGCGCCCGACGCTTCGTTCGGAACGAGCGCGGCGTGGTAGCCGAGGCGGATCGCGGCGCGCTCGGCCGGCGAGAACAACGGGCTGGTCTCGAAGTCCCACACCGCCCGGATCTTCTCGTCGGACGCGCGGTAGATGCTCGACAGGTTGGCCATGTGCGCCTGGCAGTAGCTGCAGCCGCTCGCCTGGCTGGTGACCAGGCTGACGAGCATCTTCAGCTCCTCGGGCACCGTGCCTTCGTAGAGCACGGCCTTGTTGAGGTTCATGAAGGCCTCGGCGATCGCCGGCCGGCGCGACATGGTGAGGATGCTGTTCGGGACGAACCCGCGCGTGTCCTGGTAGTGCTGGAAGCGGTCGCGGAACTGGGGGTTCGCTTCCCATGGAAGCGGGTCGAGGTGCGGCATGGCGGTCTCCGGCGTAGACCGCATTCTGGCAAGCCGGCGAGATCGCCGGCCCGGCCCGTGCCTGTCGCCCCGGGACGGGTGTCCGGCCTCCGCGGATCGTCAGGACGGGTGCGCCGGCGCCGGCAGCGACAGCGGCCGGCCGATGGCGTCGCTGATGAGCGCCTCGATCTCGGCCGCCGTCTTGCCGATCTTGCGCAGCTGCTCGATCTCGCCGTCGAGCAGGTCGACGACGGCGTGCTCCGGAAAGGCCTCGGGGCCGAGGCCGATCGCGGAGCGAAGCGCCTGCTGCGCACGCAGCACCTCCTCGCGCGAGTACGTCGCCTCCGCCGGCTCGCTGCCGCGCGGCACCCGCGGCCCGGAGAGCAGCTCGGCGATCTGCTCGACGAGCCGGTCGGTGTCGTCGGCCTTGGTCACGAACAGGTCGTAGTCGGTGAAGCGCTCCTCGACCCAGCGCTTGTCGACGGCGGTGTGCAGGACGATGCGGACGTCGGCCGTGTCCGCGCCGGCGCGCAGGGCCTGGCCGACCTCGATGCCGCTCATCTCGGGCATCGAGACGTCCATGACGATCAGGTCGAAGGGCTTGGCGCGCGCCGCCTCGAGCGCATCGCGGCCGCAGTCGGCGACCACCACGCTGTGCCCCTCGCCTTCGAGCATCAGCTTGAGAACCTCGAGCACGTCCGCGTCGTCCTCGACGATGAGGATGCGCCCGCGCGGCTTGGCATCGGGGGTCGACATGGCAGCTCTCCGGAGTCTGACCGGATCGTAGGTCCGGGCGGGCGGCCGCTGCGCTCTCCGCCGCCGCCCTGCGATGCAGGCCGGTGGCCGGTGCCGCTGCAAGACGGCGCCTACCCGACGTGCGACGGCCCTTGCGCGAACGCCGGCGCGTCGCTGCTGCTAGCCTTGGCGCGGATGTCGCTTCGCTCCCTCCTGAACGAGCCGCACTTTCGCCGCGGCGCCCGCGACATGATGGGCTTCGCGCCGGCCCTTGCCGCCTGGGGCCTCGTCACCGGCGTGGCGATGACGCAGAGCGGCCTCGGCGTCTGGCTCTCCGTCCTCATGACGCTGTCGGTCTACTCGGGCACGGCCCAGCTGGCGGCGCTGCCCCTGCTCGCCTCGGGTGCGCCGCTCTGGGTAGTGTGGGCCTCGGCGGCGTGCGTGAACCTGCGCTTCGTTCTCTTCAGCGCGCAATGGCGCGTGCACCTGAACCACCTGCCGCGGGGCCGCCGGCTCGCCCTCGGCTACGTGCTCGCCGATCTGAACATCGTCATGTTCCAGCGCGCCTGGCCCAGCGGCCGGCACGAGCCGGGACAGGCGCGCTACGCCGCCGGCGGCGCGGCGGCCGTCTGGCTGGTGTGGCAGTCGGCGTCGCTGCTCGGCATCCTGGCCTCGTCGCAGGTGCC
>NZ_JANODC010000441.1:0-5933 GCF_031412495.1 Rhizobacter sp.
GCCATGTGGCTGGCGATGGCCAGCGACATCATGATGTCGTTCTGCGGCGTCTTGAAGACCCACTTCCGCTTCGCGTCGACCGGCTCGACGATGCGCGCCGAGGCCGCGATCGAGATCATCGGCGTCTGCGCCTCGGCGACGACGTCGATCATCGCCAGCGAGTTCGGCGTCGTCGACGAGCCGAGGACGATGTCGACCTTGTTCTCGGTGATGAGCTTGCGGGTGTTGGCGACGGCCGTGGTGGTGTCGGAGGCGTCGTCGAGGACGATGTAGTTCACCTTCTGGCCGCCGATCGTCTGCGGCAGCAGCGAGATGGTGTTCTTTTCCGGGATGCCGAGCGACGCGGCCGGGCCGGTCGCCGAGACGGTCACGCCGACGTTGATGTCGGCGCTCGCAAGCGTGGCCGCCGCGGCGAGGCCGAGGGCGACGAGGGCGGTTCTGGGGAAAGACATGCGGTGTCTCCGTTGAGGCGTGAAGGGGAAAGGGGAACCGGGCCGGGCGGCGTCCGGACGGCGGCGAGGCCCCCGAAGAACAGGTCGGCGACGACCGGGGCCATGTCGGCGTGGCTGAGCGCGCCCTTGGGCTGCAGCCAGGTGAACATCCAGTTCATCATGCCGAAGAGCAGCATCGCGAGCGGCTTCTCGAGGCCGGCGCCGCGCAGCTCGGGCCGGGCGGCGGCGATGGCGTCGGCGAAGGCGGCGACGACCTTGCGCTCGCCGCCGAGGACGCGACGCCGCTCGGCCGCAGCGAGGAAGCGGACGTCCTCGGTGAGCACGCGGTGCTCGTTCTGCGAGTCGGCATACACGGCCATGAAGGCGTCGATCAGCGCCCGCACGCGCGGCTCCGGCGCCAGGCCGGCCGTGCCGACCTCGTCGACCAGCGCCAGCAGCCGCGCGATGTGACCGGCGGCGATCTCGACCAGCAGCTGGTGCTTGTCCTGCACGTAGTGGTAGAGCGATGGCTTGGACACGCCGCAGGCCTCGGCCACTTCGTTCATCGTCGTCGCCGTGTAGCCGTGCCGCGCGAACAACTCCGCGGCGCGCGCGAGGATGGTCTCGCGCTGCAGTTCGTAGCCCCGGGCTCGTCCGCGCGGCATGTCAGCGGCTTCCCGAGGTCGGCAGGCCCATCGCCTCAGCGGTCATCGAACGACACGACGATGCGTTCGGTGAGCGGGTGCGACTGGCAGGTGAGGACGAAGCCGGCGGCGACCTCGTGCTTCTCGAGGGCGAAGTTGCGGGCCATGCGGACCTCGCCTTCGAGCAGCTTGGCACGGCAGGTGCAGCAGACGCCGGACTTGCAGGAAAAAGGCACCTCGAGGCCGGCGGCCGCGGCCGCCTCGAGCACGTTGCCCTGCCAGGCGTGGTACTCGATCTCGCGGCGGACGCCGTCGCGGATGATCACGACGGTCGCGTCGGCGGCGTCGCCTTCGCGCGGCGCGTGCACGGCGGCCCGGCTTGCCGGGTTCTCGTCGGGTACGCCGAAGCGCTCGATGTGGATCCGGTCGGGGCCGACGCCGGCGGCGAGAAGGGCCGCCTCGGCTTCGTCGTTGACGGCGTGCGGCCCGCAGACGAAGGCATGGTCGATCGACTCCGGGTCGACGACCCTGCCCAGGAATTCACCGAGCTTGTCCCGGGACAGCCTGCCGCTGTAGAGAGGCAGGTCGGTCGCCTCCTGCGAGAACAGCATGTGCAGCGTCAGGCGAGACAGGTAGCGGTTCTTCAGGTCCTCAATCTCCTCGAGGAACATGGTCGAGCGCTGGCGGCGGTTGCCGTAGATCAGGGTGAAGCGCGAATTCGGCTCGGCGGCGAGCACCGTCTTCATGATCGACAGGATCGGCGTGATGCCGCTGCCGCCGGCGATGCCGAGGTAGCTGCGTGCCTGCGACGGATCGAGGGGGACGAAGAAGCGGCCCTCCGGCGCCATCACCTGGATCGTGTCGCCGGCGCGCAGGCGCTCGTTGATCCAGGTCGAGAAGCGCCCGCCGGGGACCTTGCGCACCCCGACCCGCAGCTCGCCGTCGTGCGTGCCGGCGCAGATCGAGTACGAGCGGCGCTCGTCGCTGCCGCCCACCGTCTCGCGCAGCGTCAGGTGCTGTCCGTGCGAGAAGCGGAACTGCTCGGCGAGCTCGGCCGGGACGTCGAACGAGACGACCACCGCCTCGTCGGTCTCGGGCCGCACGCTCTTCACGCGAAGCGGATGGAAGTGAAGGCTGGTCATGGCCGGACGCCGGGCCGCCCCAAGGCCGGCCACGCCCCCTCGGGGGGCAGCGAGCGCAGTGAGCGAGGGGGCATGCTCATATCGGCTTGAAGTGCTCGAAGGGCTCGCCGCAGGCGCGGCAGCGCCAGAGCGCCTTGCAGGCGGTGGCGCCGAAAGCCGCCAGCCGCTCGGTGTCCATGCTCTCGCAGCGCGGGCAGGCGAGCGCGACGACGGGCCGGCGGCTGAACCGGACCGGGATGCCGCGCGACGGGTCGACCGGGCCGGGCGGCGAGATGCCGTACGCGTGCAGCTTGCGCCGGCCGGCCTCGCTCATCCAGTCGGTGGTCCAGGCCGGCGCCCGCTGCATGCGCACGCGCACCGGGCCCAGGCCGTCACGTTCCAGCGCCTCGACGATGCTTTGCTCGATGACTTCGGTCGCCGGGCAGCCGGAGTAGGTGGGCGTGACGACGACCTCAATGGCATCGCCGGCGTCGACGACGTCGCGGACGATGCCGAGATCGAGCACCGAAAGGACCGGCACCTCCGGGTCGAGGACCCTTTCCAGAGCGGCCCATGCGGCGCCCACGCGCGCCCCGGATGCGGTCGTCGACAGGGATGGCCGCGACGGAGCGGCCGCGGCGATGCCTGCCGGCGCGCTCACCACACGCCGCCCGGAAAGGAACGCTGCAGGTGCTGCATCTCGGCCAGGATGTAGCCGAGGTGCTCGCTGTGCCGCCCGTTCTTGCCCGTGCTGCGAAAGGCACGCTCGGGCGGCGCGGCGAGGCCTGCTTCGGCGAGCACGGCACCCATGCGCTCCCTCCAGACCGCGCGCAGGTCGGCCCAGCGCGGGCCGAGGCCCGATGCCGAGGCCGCCTCGTCGATGGCATCGGCTTCGAACAGCTCGGCCATGTACGGCCAGAGGAGGTCGATCGCCTTCTTCATCCGCGTGGTCGATTCGGGCGTGCCGTCGCCCAGCCGCACGACCCAGTCGGCGGCATGCTCGCGGTGGTAACGCGCTTCCTTGACCGCCTTGCCGGCAATGGCGGCGAGCTCGGCGTCGCTGGACTGCACGAGGCGGCCCCATAGAAGCTCGAAGAACACCGCCATGGCGCAGTTGCGCACCGTGGTCACCGCGAAGTCGCCGCGCGGCAGCTCGACCAGCGTGCAGTTGCGGAAATCGCGCTCGTCGCGCAGGAAGGCGAGCTGGTCCTCGTCGTGGCGCTCGCCGCCGCGCTCGGCCTCCATCTCGCCGGCGCGGGTCAGGACCGCGCGCGCCTGGCCGACGAGGTCGAGCGCCATGTTCGTGAGGGCGATGTCCTCCTCGACGACGGGCGCGTGGCCGCACCACTCGCCGAGCCGCTGCGCCAGGATCAGGCAGGTGTCGCCGATGCGCAGCAGGTACTGCACGGCGGGATCGGGGCAAACGGAGATCGAGGCCTGCATCACATGTGGTCGACCGACTTCGGCAGCTCGTAGAAGGTGGGATGGCGGTAGACCTTGTCTTCCATCGGGTCGAACCACGCCGCCTTGTCGCCGGGGTCGGAGGCGACGATCTGGTCCGAGCGCACCACCCAGACGCTGGTGCCTTCCTGGCGGCGCGTGTAGACGTCGCGGGCGAGCTGGATCGCCATCTGCGGGTCGGCGGCGTGCAGGCTGCCGCAGTGCTTGTGGTCGAGGCCGGCCTTGCTGCGCACGAACACTTCCCAGAGCGGCCACTCGGCCTTCCTGGCCGGCTTGCCGAGGGGCTCGGCAGGCGGTCCCGGCAACGTTCCCGGCGTGACGGCGGGGCTCATGCCGCCTCCCTCGCGTCGTCCTGCTTCGCGGCGTGCGCCATCGCCGCGTCGCGGACCCAAGCGCCATCGTCCCAGGCCTCGACCCGGGCCGCGAGACGCTCGCGGTTGCAGGGTCCGTCGCCGCCGACGACGCGCCAGAACTCGGCCCAGTCGATGGGGCCGAAGTCCCAGGCCTGGCGCGCCTCGTTCCAGCGCAGGGCCGGGTCGGGCAAGGTGACTCCGAGGACCTTGGCCTGCTCGGCGGTCGCGTCGACGAACTTCTGCCTCAGGTCGTCGTTGCTGATGCGCTTGATGCCCCAGCGCATCGACTGCTCGGAGTTCGGCGACTCGCTGTCGGGCGGGCCGAACATCATCAGGCTCGGCCACCACCAGCGGTCGACGGCATCCTGGACCATCGCCCGCTGCGCCGCGGTGCCCTTCGTCATCAGCGTCAGCAGCGACTCGAAGCCCTGGCGCTGGTGGAACGACTCCTCGCGACAGATGCGCACCATAGCCCGCGCGTACGGCGCGTACGAACAGCGGCAGAGCGGCACCTGGTTCATGATCGCGGCGCCGTCGACGAGCCAGCCGATGACGCCCATGTCGGCCCAGGTCAGCGTCGGGTAGTTGAAGATTGAGCTGTACTTGGCCTTGCCGGAATGCAGCGCGTCGACCAGCTGGTCGCGCGAGGTGCCGAGGGTCTCGGCGGCAGCGTAGAGGTAGAGGCCGTGGCCGGCCTCGTCCTGGACCTTGGCGAGCAGGATCGCCTTCCTCTTCAAGGTCGGCGCGCGGCTGATCCAGTTGCCCTCCGGCAGCATGCCGACGATCTCGGAGTGCGCGTGCTGGCTGATCTGGCGCACCAGCGTCCTGCGGTAGTGCTCCGGCATCCAGTCCTTGGCCTCGATGAATTCGCCGGCATCGATGCGGGCGTCGAAGGCTTCCTGGCGCGCCATCTCCTCGGCCGAGCGCACCGGGCGGGCGGCCTCGAGGCCCTCCTTGCCCATCGTGTCCATCGCCTGCGTGTACATGGTGTCCGTCCTATCTCTTGCGTTGGTCGACGACGCGCCGGGCCTTGCCGACGAGCGTGCGCTCGAGGGTGCCGGGCAGGCCCACGTCGACCGTGGTGGTGATGCCGATCAGGCTCTTGATGCGCTGCTGCAGCCAGGCGCCGAGGGCTTCCCGGCTCTCGGCGCCGTGCTGCGGCAGCACCTCGAAGCGCACCTGCACGGCGTCGAGGTTGCCCTCGCGCGTGACGACCAGCTGGTACTGGCCGGAGAGCTGGCCGTGGCCGAGGACGATCTCCTCGATCTGCGTCGGGAACAGGTTGACGCCGCGGATGATGAGCATGTCGTCGCTGCGGCCGACGATCTTGCCCATGCGCCGCATGGCGCGCGCCGTCGGCGGCAGCAGCCGGGTCAGGTCGCGCGTGCGGTAGCGGATCACCGGCAGCGCTTCCTTGGTCAGGGTCGTGAAGACCAGCTCGCCCTCCTCGCCGTCGGGCAGCACCGCGCCGGTGTCCGGGTCGATGATCTCGGGATAGAAGTGGTCTTCCCAGACGACCGGCCCGTCCTTGGTCTCGATGCACTCGCTGGCCACGCCCGGGCCCATGACCTCGGAGAGGCCGTAGATGTCGACGGCGTCGATGCCCGCCTGGGTCTCGATCTCGTGCCGCATCGCCTCGGTCCACGGCTCGGCGCCGAAGATGCCGACCTGCAGGCTGGTCGAGCGCGGGTCGATGCCCTGGCGCACGAACTCCTCGATCAGCACCTGCATGTACGAGGGCGTGACCATGATGATGTTCGGCTTCAGGTCGGTGATGAGCTGCACCTGCTTCTCGGTCTGCCCGCCCGACATCGGGATCACCGTGCAGCCGGCGCGCTCGGCGCCGTAGTGCGCGCCCAGGCCGCCGGTGAAGAGGCCGTAGCCGTAGGCGACGTGGACCATGTCGCCGGGCCGGCCGCCGGC
>NZ_JANODC010000442.1:0-1866 GCF_031412495.1 Rhizobacter sp.
CGCGCACTCGCACGCCGACGTCGCCGCCACCGTGAAGGCGGCGGCCGAGAGCCTGCGCGCCTGAGCCGGCACCGGCTCAGGCCGGCGACGAACGCAGGCCGTAGACCTTGCCGTCGACGAACAGGTACTCCGCGCGCAGCACGGCTTCGCCCTTCTCGCCCGGCAGCGTGTAGCCGATCACCGCCACCCCCTGCCCCGGCTTGATCTCGGCCACCTTCCACGCCTCCATGCGGGTCAGCGGCGCGAGCTCGATCTCCCAGACGCGGTCGCGGCGGGTCGGGGCGCGCGCGGCGGCGAAGATCTTCGCGCCGTCGATGCCGGCCGACTGCGCCGGCGGCGTGCGTCTCGCCAGGTCCGAGGGAACACGCATTTCGGGGCCGACCTGCAGCATGAACTCGGCATGCGGGTTGCGCCACGACACCTTGTCGGCTCGCCCTTCGAGATAGAGCGGCTTGTCCAGGTCGAAGCTGCTCCAGCCGTGGTGCGCGAACGCGCGCAAGGGGAGCAAGCCGGTCGCGCCGAGGGCGAGGCAGTGGCGACGGAGCATGGGGACGGACCTCCTCTTGATTTCGGATCAGCGGTAGGCGATCCAGCGACCGCAGATGATGACGCCGATCCAAAGCCCCAGCGAAACCGCGGTCTGGACCCGGGCCCAGCGGCCGGGCCGCGCCAGCGCGCCGCGGCCATGGAACCACAGCGCGTTCAGGCCGGCAAGAAGGAGCAGGCCCATCTTGAGAAGGAAGGCCTGGTTGGCGATCAGTTCCGTGGCCTGCGCCGCGAACATGATCGAGCCGGTGGTCGCGGCCAGGCAAAAGCCGCCCGCGGTGACGGGCAGCGCCAGCCGCCCGAGCGCCCGCGCATCGATGGCGCGGCCGACACCCCAGACGCGCAGCTCGAAGACGACCAGGCTGCCGACGAGCAGGGCGATGCCGAAGATATGCGCCGCTTCGAGTGCGGGATACACGAATGGCGCGGTCACGATCCAGTTCATCGCGAAATTGTCTTGCACAATGATTCATCGACATGCTGGAGATCGCTCGATGAAGACCGCCTCGATCCGCGTCCTCGCGGCCCTGGTGCTCGCCTGGTCCGCCGGCGCCGCGCAGGCCCTCGTCTTCGCCGTCAACGAAGGCGTGACGTACCGCGTGACCAACGACGAGATCCGGGCCCGGTACGCGGCGCTCTCGAGCGACCTCGGCAGGATCCTCAAGCAGCCGGTCACCGTCGAGCCCATCGCCGACTATCCGACCCTGCGCAAGGGCCTCGCCGCGCGCGAGTACGACCTCGCCTTCGTCCACCCCGCGCACCTCTCGATGCTGGCCATCCGCGACTCCGGCTACCGGCTGCTCGCGGTGACCAAGGGCTATCAGAACTACACCGCCAACTTCCTGGTCCGGGCCGACTCGCGCTACCAGGCCATGACCGACCTCAAGGGCGCCAGCATCGGCGCCCCCGACGAGGACTCGATCACCTCGTGGATGGTCCGTGCGACCTTGCGCGACACCTTCGGCGCCGGCCAGCAGGTCCGCTACGTCTACACCCGCTACCAGGACGCGGTGCCGTTCTTCGTCGAGACCCACCTGACGAACGCCGGCGCGACGGCGGCCAACGCGGTGGTCAAGGGCTGGCAGGCCAAGGGCGGCCGCATCCTCGGCAAGTCGCGGCCGGTGCCGATCAAGCACATGCTCGCCGGCGCCTCGCTCACCGCCGAGCAGGTGCAGAAGGTGCGCGAGTACCTCGTCGGCCTCGACGCCTCGGAAGAGGGCCGGAAGAAGCTCGAGCCGATCAAGTACGAGGGCTTCGCGGCCTTCGACGAAGGCGCGATGCTGGCCATCGGCAAGTGGCTCGGCCTCTGACCGGGCATTC
>NZ_JANODC010000443.1:0-7236 GCF_031412495.1 Rhizobacter sp.
GGCAGCTCGTCGGGGTCGTCGCCGCGCGAGCGCGCCGCCTCGCGCATCTTGTCGTCGCACAGGTAGGCCAGGTTGGTGTCGTCCATCTGCACGTAGGTGCAGCCGGCGGCGGAGAGCGAGCGCAGCTCGTCGCCGTAGGCGTCGGCGACGTCCTGCCAGAAGGGCTCGAGGTCCGGGTAGTGCTGGCGGCTGATGCCGGCGCGGCCGCCGCGGAAGTGGAGCATTGTCGGCGACGGAATGGTCACCTTCGGCGTGTGCCCGGCCGACACCTTCGACTTCAGGTAGTCGAAGTCGGCGCGCTGGATGTCCTTCACGTGCCGAACCTTGTCGACCACGCGCATGACGGGCGGTGCGAGCTCCTCGCTGCCGTCGGGCTTGACGATCGTGACCGGGATGTCGGTCTTGACGCCGCCGAGCTGCTCCAGGAAGTCGATGTGGAAGTAGGTCCGGCGGAACTCGCCGTCGGTCACGCTCTTGAGGCCGACGCTTTCCTGGAAGGCGACGATCTCGGCGATGGCGTCGTCCTCGACCGTGCGCAGCTGCTCCGGCGTGATCTCGCCGCGCGCCTTCTTCTCGCGCGCCTCGAGCAGGCGCGGCGGGCGCAGGAAGCTGCCGACATGGTCGGCGCGAAAGGGCGGATGCGTGCGTGCAGTCATGGTCGGGGCCCGGGAGGAGCGAAGGTGGAGCGCGTCGCGGCGATGGGCAACCAGCTCTTCAACGTCGAGTTCGACGTGCGGAAGGCGGTCAAGGATCCGGCGAAGCCGGAGCAGCGTCGCGGCGCCGGTCGCCCAGCCTGCCGTCGCGCGGCAGCCTGACGACAAAGGTGCTGCCCGTTCCCGGGCCGTCGCTCGTCGCCCAGACGCGGCCGCCGTGCGCCTTGACCAGCTCGGCGACCACGGCCAGGCCGATGCCGAGACCGGCGTCGTCGACGTGGACGTGGGTATCGAGCACGAACAGGTCGAAGATGTGGGGCAGCGCCTCGGCCGAGATGCCGACGCCCTTGTCGGTGACGCTGACCTCGATCTCGTCGCCGTCGGGCAGCATCGCCAGCAGCACCTCGCCGCCCTCGGCGGAACGCCGCGCGGCGTTGTTGAGCAGGTTGCTGAAGACCTGGGTCAGGCGCAGCGGGTCGCCATGCACCGGCGTCGCTTGCGAGGGCATCTCCACTCGCAGGCGCAGCTGCTTGGTGTCGATCGCATGCCTGCAGGCATCGACCGACAGGCCGACGATGGAGCGCAGCTCGATCATGCTGCGCTCGAGCCGGAACTCGCCGGCGCCGACGCGCGAGCCGTCGAGCAGGTCGTCGATGAGGCGCGCCATGTGCGCGACCTGCCGCTTGATGACCTCGTGCTGGCTGGCGCGGAAGGTCTCGTCGGACTGCGGCAGGCCGAGCGCGGCCACCGACATGCGGATCACTGCCAGCGGATTGCGCATCGCGTGCGCCGCCATCGCCACGAAGTTGATCTGGCGGCGGTGCGCCTCCTCGGCATTGTTCTTGAGCCGCTGCGAGGTCTGTGCGGCACCGACGAGCTGGTGGTTGGCCTTGAGCAGCTCGCGCAGGCGCGCCTCGTGCTCGGCGAAGGCGAAGTCGGGGCGCGGCTGACGCGCCGCCGGCGGCTCGAGCGTGTCGAGGCGCCCGCCCCCGGTGGTCGAGGTTTCCTCCTCGTAGAACTCGTACTCGCCCGGCTTGCGCTTCTTGGCCCGGTACATCGCTTCGTCGGCGCGATTGATCAGCGCCGCCGGCTCGGTGCCGTCTTCCGGATAGACCGTGATGCCGATGCTGGCCGACAGGCGCAGGCTGTGCGGCCCGATGCGCGCCGGCGCCGCCAGCGAGGCCAGAATCTTGGCCGCGATCGGCGCGGCGTCGGCCGGCTCGGCCATCTCCGCGAGCAGGACCAGGAACTCGTCGCCGCTGTGCCGGCTCACGGTGTCCGACTCGCGCACCGCGCCCTGCATGCGGCGCGCCGCGATCTGCAGCACCTGGTCGCCGACGCCGTGGCCTAGGGTGTCGTTGATGCGCTTGAAGCCGTCGAGGTCGATGAACAGGATGCCGACGCGGTGGCCGCGCCGCTGCGCCATGGACAGCGCGCTGACGATGCGGTCGAGCATCAGGGTACGGTTGGGCGCGCCCGTCAGCTCGTCGTGCTGGCTGAAGCGGGCCAGCTCGTCGAGGCTGCTCACCGCCGTCTGCGCGGCCGTGTCGGCGTGCACGGCGGCCAGGACCAGCTGCTCGTTCACCTCCATCAGCTGGGCCGTGCGCAGGCCGTTGAAGTCCTGCTGGGCCTTGACGAACTCGCGCCGGAGGTTGCTCAGGTCGGAGCGGACGGCGTCGGCCTGCGCCTGGAGCAAGGCCAGCGTCCGCCGGGCGGCGCCGACCTTGTGGTCCTCACCATCGTCATTCACGTCTGCCAACTCGTCACGTCCGTTTGCCGCGCGCGGCCACCTCAGCCGGGTGCGATGTTCGCACTGTTGCTCGCCTCCCGGCCCGCCAAGGCAATTCCGGCACCCGGCTTGCTCGTTCTCAGCCAGCCCTCGACGAGGCGAAGCAGCTCGTCCGGGTCGGCCGGCTTGGTGAGATGGTGGTCGAAGCCGGCGGCGCGGGCCCGTGCCCGGTCGGCCGGCTGGCCGTAGCCGGTGAGGGCGATGATGCAGGAAGAGCGCGTCTCGGCGACCTGGCGCAGGCGGACCGCGATCTCGTAGCCATCCATCCCGGGCAGGCCGATGTCGAGCAGGACGACGTCCGGCGCATAGACCGGTGCCGAGGCCAGCGCCTCGGGACCGTCGCCCACGGTCTTGACCTCGTGCCCGCTCAGCTCGAGCAGCACCGAGGTGGCCTCGGCGGCATCGCGGTTGTCGTCGACGACGAGGATCCTGCAGCCGGCGCGGAGGGCAACGGGAACCGCCTCGCCCGCCACGCCGTGCGCATCGCCCACCTCGGCCAGGCAGGGCAGGACGACGCGGAACTCGGAGCCCCGTCCGGCGCCGGCGCTCAAGGCCTGGACCGTGCCGTCGTGCAGCCCGACCAGGCGCTGCACGAGCGTCAGGCCGACGCCGAGGCCGCCCTGGCTGCGGTCGAGCGACTGCTTGCCCTGCTCGAACATCTCGAACACGTTGGGCAGCAGGTCGCTGTCGATGCCCATGCCGTTGTCGCGCACCGTGATGAGGGCCCGGCCCTCGGACGGCAGGGTCAGCGTCAGCTCGATCGAGCCGCCTTCCTCGGTGTACTTGGCGGCGTTGTTGAGGAGGTTGGCGACGACCTGCGACAGCCGCGCGAAGTCGCCGCGCAGCATCACCGGGACGTCCGGGACGTCCTTGTTGAGGTGATGACGGCGCGACTCGATGAACGGCCGCACCGTCTCGACGGCGTGCGCGAGCACGGCGCGCAGGTCGAGCGACTCGAGCTGCAGGGCGATCTTGCCCTGGTTGATGCGGGCGACGTCCAGCAGGTCCTCGACGAGGCGGGTGAGATGGACGACCTGGCGGCCGGTGACCTCGGTCGCCCATGTCAGCTTGGGATCGGCCGGGGCGAGGCGGCGGATCACCTCGAGCGCGGTCCGGATCGGCGCCAAGGGGTTGCGCAGCTCGTGCGAGAGCATGGCCAGAAACTCGTCCTTGCGCCGATTCGAGCCCTGCAGCTGCGCCTCGACGGCGCGGCGCTCCTCGATCTCGACCTGCAGGCTGCGGTACAGGCGGGCGTTCTCGAGCGCCGGCGCGGCGCGGTCGACGAGCTCGGCGACCGTGACCCGGTCCGCGCCCGGGCCGGCGAGGTGGACTCTCACCACGCCGATGGCGCGCCCGGCAGTGACCAGCGGCAGCAGCAGCACGGCGGCCTCGCCGGCAGGCGGGGGAACAGCGGGCTCGGCCAGGACAGCCCGGATCGCAGCGTGCTCGGCCGGGTCGAGCCCGGCGGCCGTCAGCAGGTCCACCTCGCATCGTCCGTAGCCGCGGTTGCGGCCTTCGAGAGCGAAGCCGATGCCACCCTCCGCGTCGCCGAGCGCCACCGTGGCGCGCTGCGCGAACTGGGGCACGAGCATCTCGACGAGTCGGCGCGCTGCCACTTCGATGTCGAGCGATGCACTCAGCACGCGCCCGGCCTGCGACAGGAAGTCGGTGCGGCGCGTGTTCTCCTCGGCGACGAGGCGCGCCGCCTCGGCCGCCGCCAGCTCGACGCGCTCGTTGGCACGCCGGCGCAGGCGACGCTGCATGAGGTGCAGCTCGACGAAGACCTTCACCTTCGAGCGCAGGATCTCCGGCACCACGGGCGACAGGATGTAGTCGACGGCGCCCAGCGAGTAGCCGCGGATCGTCTGCATCTCGTCGGCGTAGGAGGTGATAAAGATGATGGGGGTGTGCGCGGATCGCTTGTACTGGCGGATCAGCTCGGCCGTCTCGAAGCCGTCTATGTCCGGCATGTTGACGTCGAGCAGGATCGCCGCGAACTCGCGCCTCAGCACCTCCTTCAGCGCCTCGGCGCCCGAGAGGACGCAGACCAGTTCGTGGCCGAGGTCCTCGAGGATGGTCGAGAAGACGAGCAGCTTGTCGGGCAGGTCGTCGACGATGAGGATGCTGGCGCGGTCGTCGCCAGCGGCACCGAGGTCGTCGAACTCCGAGTTCAGCGGCACAGCCAGCCCCTCAGCACCGAAAGAAGGTGCAGAGGGTCGACGGGTTTCGACAGGTAGTCCCAGGCGCCGGCCTCGATGCACTTCTGCCGGTCGCCCTTCATGGCCTTGGCCGTGACCGCGACCATCG
Organism: Rhizobacter sp.; assembly: GCF_031412495.1. Classification (GTDB taxonomy): domain Bacteria; phylum Pseudomonadota; class Gammaproteobacteria; order Burkholderiales; family Burkholderiaceae_C; genus Schlegelella_A. The sequence continues at coordinate 4,750 of NZ_JANODC010000443.1, forward strand.
GCAGCTCGCGGCCGCGCGGCAGGCGCCGGATCTCCTGCATCGTGGCGATGCCGTCGAGCTCCGGCATCATGATGTCCATCAGGACGATGTCGATGCCGGGGTCCGACTCGACGAGGCGGATCGCCTCGCGTCCGTTGTCGGCCGAGACGATGACCATGCCTTCGTTGTCGAGAACAGTCGCGAGGGCGAAGATGTTGCGCATGTCGTCGTCGACGATCAGCGCCTTCTTGCCGTGCAGCGCCAGGTGCGCGCCGTGCATCGCCTCGACGGCGATGCGCTCGTGCTCGGACATCGAGGCCGGGCTGCGATGGAGCAGGAAGGCGGTCTGCGCCAGCATCGACTCGAGCGTGCCCGCCTCGCGCAGGGCGAACGAGCGGTGCGACTGGCGCCAGACGCCGGCCTCGCTGGCCCGGTGCCCGCCCGTGTGCAGCACCACCGGCAGCTGGAACACGCTGGCACGCCGCTCCGCGGCCTCGAGTACGTCCTCGGGCCCGAACTCGGCGACCGAATCGTCGATCACCAGGCAATCGGCGTCGTGCAGCGAAGCACGGATGGCCTCGGCGCCTTCGGCGACCAGGGTCGCCACGTCGCCGTCGAAGGTCTCGACCAGCTGCTCGCGCAGCGGGCCCGGCGGCATGGCGATGACGAGCTTCCTGGCCGGCCGCTCGCAGTAGCCGTACAGCTCGGCGACGGCCGAGTCGACGGCGTCGCGCGACTGCAGCGGCTTGGCGATGAAGCCGACCGCGCCGGCCTGCAGGGCACGGTCGCGCGAGTCGTCGGTGGAGACGACGCAGATCGGGATGTGCCGCGTCGCGACGTCGGTCTTCAGGCGGTCGAGGATGCGCCAGCCCTGCATGTCGGGCAGGAAGATGTCGAGCGTGATGACCGCCGGGTGGAACTCGCGCGCCATCGTCAGCGCGCCGGCGCCGGTGGTGCTGACCAGGCCCTTGAAGCCGGCGAGCCGGGCCGCATCGAGCAGGACCTTGGCGAAGGCGAGGTCGTTCTCGACGACGAGCAGGACGCGGTCGCCGCCGGCGATCTCGTCACGGTCGTCGCCGGCGACGTTGGCGAACATCGCGCCCTCGTCCGCATCCGCCGCCACCTCCGCTTCGCTGGGGTGCACGGCCATGCCGGTGAAGGCTCCGCGCCGCAGCAGGGCGGTGACCCCGGAAGGGGTGACGGCATGGGGCGCGTTCGTCTTGTCGGCCTCCGGTGCCAGGACGCGCTGCTGGCGCGCGTTGCGGGCCGGGTTGTAGCTCTGCGGCAGGAAGAGCGTGAAGGTGCTGCCGGAGCCGGGCCGGCTGACGAGCCGGATCTCGCCGCCGAGCAGGCGCGACAGCTCGCGGCTGATGGCCAGGCCGAGGCCGGTGCCGCCGTACTTGCGCGAGGTCGAGCCGTCGGCCTGCTGGAAGGCCTCGAAGATGATCTGCTGCTTGTCCGGCGAGATGCCGATGCCGGTGTCCGAGACCGAGAAGGCGATCACCTGGCTGGCGTGGCGCAGCTCCTCGTTGTCCGGCGACCAGCCTTCCTGCACGGTCGCCACCCGGAACGAGACGCCGCCCTGGTGCGTGAACTTGAAGGCGTTGGATAGCAGGTTCTTGATGATCTGCTGCAGCCGCTTGACGTCGGTGACCAGCGTCTTCGGCAGCGGCTGGCCGAGCTCGATCGAGAAGTCGAGGTGCTTGGATTCCGCGAAGTGCCGGAAGCTCCGCTCGATCGAGCGGTGCAGGTCGTCGATGCGGACCTCGCTGACGTCGACGGCCACCGTTCCCGACTCGATCTTCGACAGGTCGAGGATGTCGTTGATCAGCATCAGCAGGTCGTTGCCGGACGAGTGGATCGTCTTCGAGAACTCGACCTGCTTGCCGGTCAGGTTGCCGTCCGGGTTCTTGCAGAGCTGGTCGGACAGGATCAGCAGGCTGTTCAGCGGCGTGCGCAATTCGTGCGACATGTTGGCCAGGAACTCGGACTTGTACTTGGACGTGAGCGCGAGCTGTTCGGCCTTTTCTTCGAGCGCCTGGCGCGCCTGCTCGACTTCCTGGTTCTTGCGCTCAACTTCGTGGTTCTGGTGCACCAGCAGACGGGCCTTTTCCTGCAGCTCCTCGTTGGTCTGCTGGAGTTCCTGCTGCCGGCTCTGCAGCTCCTGCGCAAGCGACTGCGACTGCGTCAGCAGATCTTCCGTGCGCATATTGGCTTCGATCGTGTTGATCACGATGCCGATCGATTCCGTCAGCTGGTCGAGGAACGCCTGGTGGGTGGGATTGAAGCGCTCGATGGATGCGAGTTCCACCACGCCGCGGACCTGCCCTTCGAAGATGATGGGGAGCACCAGCACGTTCAGCGGTGCAACCTCGGTGAGACCCGACGCAATGCGCAGGCTCTCCGGAATGGACGACGTCAGCAGGATCTTTTTCTTGTCATAGGCGCACTGGCCGACGAGGCCCTGCCCCAGATCGAGTTCCTTGCCGTACGAGCCGTGGCCGTCTG
>NZ_JANODC010000444.1:0-3023 GCF_031412495.1 Rhizobacter sp.
GCAGATGCTCAGCATCTCGCGGGCGCTGATGGCGGCGCCGCAGATGATCCTGCTCGACGAGCCGAGCCTGGGGCTCTCGCCGCGCCTGACGCGCGAGATCTTCGAGATCGTCGTGCGCATCAACCGCGAGCGCGGCACGACGCTGCTCCTGGTCGAGCAGAACGCCAACATGGCGCTCAACGTGGCCGACTACGGCTACGTGCTCGAGAACGGCCGCATCGTGATGGAGGACACCTGCGCGCGCCTCCGCGAGAAGGACGACATCAAGGAGTTCTACCTCGGCATGAAGGAAGCGGGCGCGCGCGGCGAGCGGCGCTGGAAGAAGAAGAAGACCTGGCGGTGAAGGAGAGCCGATGAGCAACCTGTGGGATCTCACCGGGCTGCAGCCGCGGTCGGACATCGTCGTTGCGGGCGAGACCATGACGGCCGTCTTCTGGAACGCCGCTGCGCAGCGCGCCGGCCGTGTCTTCATGCGCGAGAAGGCGATGGGCATCTGGCGCGAGTGGACCTGGACGCAGACGGCCGACGCGGTGCGCGAGATCGGCAACGGCCTGCTCGCGCTCGGCTTCGGCGCCGGCGACAACGCGTCGATCCTCGCCAACACCGTCGTCGAGTGGGTCCTCGCCGACGTCGCCGTGCTTTCCTGCCGAGGCGTCTCGAACGGCATCTACCCGACCGACGCCGCCCCCCAGGTCGAGTACCTGTGCGCCGACTCCAGCACCAAGGTGCTTTTCGTCGAGGACGACGAGCAGCTCGACAAGGCCCTCTCCGTGCGCGAGCGCCTGCCCCGCCTCGAGACGATCGTCGTCTTCGACACCGAGGGCCTGCGCGACTTCCGCGACGAGCGCGTGATGTCGCTCAAGGCCCTGCGCGAGCTCGGCCGCGCCCATGCCAGGGCGCACCCGGCCGCACTCGACGAGCGCGCCGGGACCTGCGCGGCCGAGGACCTGGCGATCCTGGTCTACACCTCGGGCACGACCGGCAAGCCGAAGGGCGCGATGCACTCACAGGCGGGTCTCGTCTACACCGTCCGTGGCTACAACGTCATTCTGGCTCAGGATGAGAACGACGAGCGGATGTGTTTCCTGCCGCTCTGCCACATCGCGGAGCGGCTAGGCGGCGAGTACTTCGGCATCTACACGGGCTCGGTTCTCAACTTCGTAGAGAACCCGGAGACAGTGCCGGAGAACGTCCGCGAACTCGCTCCAACGGTCTTCACGGCGGTGCCCCGCATTTGGGAGAAGTTCTACTCCGGGGTCGCGATTGCCCTGCGTGAGTCGGGTCCGGCACAGCAGGCCGCTTACGCCTGGGGCATCGGCGTTGGGCACCGGGTCGCGGCAAAGGTGCTCGCCGGCGAGCCGGTCGACGCCTGGTTGCGCCTGCAATTCACGCTCGCGCGGCGCCTCGTGCTGGACAACATCCGCAAGCTGATCGGCATCGATCGAGCCCGCTTCTGCGTCACGGCGGCGGCGCCGATCTCGCCGGACCTCGTCAAGTGGTATTTGGCTCTGGGCGTGCCAATGCTGGAGGCCTGGGGCATGACGGAGAGCTGTGGCGCTTCGACTTATACGCCGATCGGGAGAATCAAGCCCGGGATGATCGGCCTCGCATGCCCATTCAATGAGGTGCAAGTCGACCCGCAGACCGGCGAGCTCCTGGTCCGCGGCCGGAACGTCTTCATGGGCTACCTCAACCAGCCCGAGAAGACGGCCGAGACGATCGACGCCGACGGCTGGCTGCACACCGGCGACGTCGGCACGCAGGACAGCGACGGGTATTTCCGGATCACCGATCGCATGAAGGACATCATCATCACGGCCGGCGGCAAGAACATCACGCCGAGCGAGCTGGAAAACGAATTGAAGTTCTCGCCCTATATCACCGATGCGGTCGTGGTCGGCGACAAGCGCGCCTACCTGACGGCGATCGTCATGATCGACCTCGAGAACGTCGAGAAGTTCGCCCAGGACAACGACATCCCGTTCAGCAACTACGCCAGCCTGACCAAGGCCAAGGAAGTGCAGGCGCTCATCGGCACCGAGGTCAGCCGAGTCAACGCGAAGTTCGCCCGGGCCGAGCAGATCAAGAAGTTCTGGCTCCTCGAGACGCAGCTGAGCGCCGAGGACGAGGAGCTGACGCCGACCATGAAGCTCAAGCGCAAGCTCGTCGAGAAGAAGTACGCCGACCGCATTGAGGCCATGTACCGGGCCTGACCGGGGCGCGAGGTCTGATCCGCAACCACGACAGGAGAAATCCATGAGAGCACTTTTCACCGCCCTGGCCGCCGCGCTGGCGCTCGCCTCCGGGCCGGCGCTCGCCCAGCAGGGCGTGAGCAAGACCGAGATCATCGTCGGCTCGATCCAGGACCTGTCGGGCCCGATCGCCGGCTTCGGCAAGCAGGTGCGGCTCGGCATGATGCTGCGCGTCGACGAGATCAACGAGCAGGGCGGCATCAACGGCAGGAAGCTCAAGCTGCTCGTCGAGGATTCCGCCTACGACCCGAAGAAGGCGGTGCTCGCGGCGCAGAAGCTCGTCAACCAGGACAAGATCTTCATCATGGTCGCGCACATCGGCACGGCCCAGAACCTGGCTGCGATGCCCGTCCAGTTCGAGAAGAACGTCGTCAACTTCTTTCCGGTGACGGCGGCGCGCGAGATGTACGAGCCCTTCCACAAGCTCAAGTACTCGTTCGCGGCCACCTACTACGACCAGATCCGCACGGCGTTGCCGAAGCTGGTGAAGGACAAGAGTGCCAAGAAGGTCTGCACCATGTACCAGGACGACGAGTTCGGCCTGGAGGTCGTGCGCGGCGGCGAGGCCGGCCTGAAGGCGCTCGGCATGGAGTTCGCGGATAAGTCGAGCTACAATCGCGGCGCGACTGTCTTCTCCTCGCAGGTGGCGCGCATGAAGGCCTCGGGCTGCGACCTGGTCGTTCTCGGCACCATCATCCGGGAGACGATCGGCGCCATCGCCGAGTCGCGCAAGACCGGCTTCTCGCCGACCTTCCTGGGTTCGAGCGCGGC